>QNCW01000126.1 GCA_003645885.1 Candidatus Latescibacterota bacterium
GCTGGCCTGGTTAAGGTATGTGTTGGTGTGGAAAACAAGGTCATCACATCTTTTAAACTCCATGATTAGGTGGGGAGGTTTGGCTTTGTCACAACTGGGGAATTTTGGCTTTAACGGAACAGGGAGGAGACATGTTGGAGGTGCGCTACCACGGACATGCATGCTTCGAGCTGAGGGGCGAGGAGGGGTCCATCATATTCGATCCCTTCCTGAGGGACAACCCCCAGGCGGACGTAGGCCCCGAGGAGGTGGATGTAGATGGGATACTCGTAAGCCACGGTCATTCCGACCATATAGGCGACGCCGTAGAGATATCCCGGAGGACCGGTGCGGTGATAGTCGCCCCTTACGAGCTTGCGGTATACTGCCAGGAGAAGGGGGCCAAGGCGCATCCTATGTACATCGGAGGGAGCCACCAGTTCCCGTTCGGATGGGTCAAGCTCGTTCAGGCCCATCACGGCTCTTCGTTGGGGGGACGGTACTTAGGGGTAGCCTGTGGGTTCGTGGTGAGGCTCGGGGGAAAGACGGTGTACCATCCGGGCGACACGGGCCTCTTCGGAGATATGAAGCTCATAGGGGAGCTTTATCCCTTGGACATAGCCTTCATCCCCATAGGGAGCACTTTCACTATGGACATGGACGAGGCCGTGAAGGCCGTGGAGTTCCTGAAGCCCGAGGTGGCCATCCCGATGCACTACAACACTTTCCCTGTTATCCAGGCCGACCCCGAAGAGTTCGCCCGGAGGCTTTCGGACTCCCCGACCCAGGTGGTGGTCATGAAGTTCGGGGAATCCCGGAACTTCTGAGGAGGTGAGATGTTCACGGTCGGCATAGACGTGGGTTCCGTGAGCCTAAAGTTCGTTGTGCTCGGAAGTCCTGGGGACCTCGGAGCCATGGAAGGACTGGCTCGGGCGAACCCCGACCTCTTCCGGGGTCCGTTCTTCACGGCGGACGGAAGGCCGTTCCTCTGTTCCCCCTATCACAGGATCAAGGCGACCCCGTTCCAAGCTACGAGGGAGCTCCTCGAAAGGTGGCTCGACGCCTTCCCGGACGGGATCCTCAAGGGGATAAGGGTCACAGGTTCAGGAGCGAAGCTCGTGGGGGAGGTCCTGGGAGTTGAGGTCGAGAACGAGTTCAAGGCCGTGGCCGAGGGGGTGGGAAGTTGCCTCCCCGATGTGCGCACGATCTTCGAGATGGGGGGGGAGAGCTCCAAGTACCTCCTCATAGAGCCGGGCGAGGAAGGAGTACAGATCCTGGACTACGAGACCAACGGCGACTGCGCCGCAGGTACAGGTTCCTTCATGGACCAACAGGCCGCCCGCTTGGAATACGACATAGAAGAGGTTGGGGACCTGGTGATGGCGACCGAAAGGTCGGCCACGATAGCTGGGAGGTGCTCGGTCTTCGCCAAGACCGACATGATACACGCACAACAACGGGGGTACACCCCACAGGAGGTTCTCAAAGGTCTCTGCGAGGCCGTAGCGAGGAACTTCAAGGGGACCATAGTAAAGGGAAAGAACATCGTCCCACCGGTGGCCTTCGTGGGCGGGGTGGCCGCCAACAAGGGCGTGGTGTGGGCCATGAGGGAGGCCTTCGAGCTCGGGGAGGGGGAGCTTACGGTCCCTAAAGCCTATGCCTGGATGGGAGCCCTCGGAGCCGCTGTGGTGGAGGCGAGGGGGCAAGGAAGGAGGATGGAGCTCGAAAGGTTCAGGGCTTACCGGGTCCACCACGATTTCCCCACGGCCGAGCCCCTCTCCCTGGAGAACGTGGTCCTCTTAAGGGACCTCGTGAGGCCTTACGAGCTTCCGGATGAAGGAAAGGTCGAAGCTTACTTAGGGATAGATGTAGGCTCTGTGAGCACCAACTTCGCCCTCATAACCCCCGAAGGGGAGCTTATATACGAGATCTACACCCGCACCAGGGGCCGTCCCGTGGAGGTCGTAGCCGAGGGGCTCAGGGAGATAGAGGAGAAGGTCGGGGACAGGGTGGAGATAATGGGGGTGGGGACCACAGGCTCCGGAAGGGAGCTGATAGGGGAGCTGGTGGGTGCGGACACGGTAAACGACGAGATAACTGCCCACAAGACTGGGGCCACCTTCATAGCGGAGAAGTTCTTAGGCGAGGAGGTGGACACCATATTCGAGATAGGTGGCCAGGATTCCAAGTTCATAAGCATACAGAACGGAGTAGTAGTGGACTTCACGATGAACGAGGCGTGCGCTGCCGGCACCGGCTCCTTCTTGGAGGAGCAGGCGGAGAAGCTCGGGATAAACATAGTGGACGAGTTCGCCCAGAAGGCCCTAAGCTCCAAGAGCCCCATAAGGCTCGGGGAAAGGTGCACGGTCTTCATGGAGAGGGACCTTGTCTCCTACCTCCAGAAGGGGGCCAGGCTCGAGGACCTTGTGGCGGGACTTGCATATTCCGTGGTGCACAACTATCTAAATAGGGTCGTCAGGGGAAGGTACATAGGGGACCACATATTCTTCCAGGGGGGTACGGCATACAACGATGCGGTGGCAGCGGCCTTTTCCAAGGTTTTAGGCAAGCGCATAGTCGTCCCCCCTTACAACGGGGTGATAGGGGCCATAGGCATGGCCTTGTTGGCCAAGGAGAAGGTGGAGCACACGGGCAAGAGGACCCGCTTCAGGGGATACAGGCTAGATCAAGTGGACTACAAGGTCAGGGAGTTCGTCTGTAAGGGCTGTCCCAACAGGTGCGTCATAAAGGAGTTCACCATAGAGGGGGAGAGGACCTATTGGGGCGATAAGTGCTCCGAGAGGTACAGGAAGAGGGCCAAGGTCGAAAGGAAGCCCTCGCTCCCCGACCTCGTGGCCCTGAGGAGGGAGCTTCTCTTCGAAGGGTACGAGGAGGGGAAGGGAGGCAGCAGGGGTTCGGTAGGGATACCGAGGAGCATGTATACCTACGACAGGTTCCCGTTCTGGAACGCCTTCTTCAGGGAGCTGGGGTTCTCCGTGGTGCTCTCGGACGAGACCAACAGGGAGATAATAGAGGAGGGCATAGAGGCCTCGGTCGCAGAGCCCTGCTTCCCCATAAAGGTGGCGCACGGACACATCCTGGCCCTCGTCCGCAAGGGGGTGGACTACATATTCCAGCCGAACGTCATTAACGAGGAGACCGACCACCCCGAGGTCCAGTCCCACCTGTGCGTGTGGGGACAGACCCTTCCCTTCGTGGCAGCACGTTCGCCGCTCATAGCCCCGCACAGACACAAGCTCCTCTCCCCGACCGTCCACTTCAGGGAGGGTAGGGAGAGGGTGAGGGAGGAGCTGAAGGATTTCGGGAGGTCGCTGGGAATCCCCAAGAAGGAGGTGAAGAGGGCGGTGGATGCGGCCTACGAGGCTCAGGAGAGCTTCAGGAGGAAGCTGCTCGAGGCCGGGGAGGAGGCCCTCAGGACCCTTCGGGAGAGGGACGAGCTGGGGATCGTGTTGGTGGGGAGGCCTTACAACACCAACGACCGTGGGGTCAATATGGACCTCCCCGGCAAGCTGCGCAAGTACTACGGGGTGGACGTGATCCCCATGGACATGCTCCCCCTCTGGGGGACGGACATAAGGGAAATAAACGACAACATGTTCTGGAACTACGGAAGGAAGATACTCCAGGCCGCCAAGGTGGTGGCCCAGTATCCCAACCTGCATATTATCTACATCTCCAACTTCAAGTGCGGGCCGGATTCGTACATAAAGCACTTCGTGAGGGAGGCCTCCGGAGGCAAGCCCTTCTTGAGCCTACAGCTCGACGAGCACAGCAACGACGCCGGGGTCCTGACCAGGTGCGAGGCCTACTTAGACAGCAAGGGGTTCCTCAGATGGTGGACGAGAAGGGTGGCATGAGGAGGTCATCATGCCGATGCTGAGCGAGGCGGACAAGCTCGAGGTGCAGAAGAGGCTGGCGGACCTGAAGGGCAAGGTAAAGCTCGTAATGTTCACACAGGAGCTGGAGTGCCAGTACTGCAGGGAGACCAGGGAGCTGCTGGAGGATGTGGCGTCGCTCTCGGACAAGATATCCTTGGAGGTCTATAACTTCATCTTGGACGAGGAGGAGGTCAAGCGGTACGGGGTGGACAAGATTCCGGCGATCGTAGTTGAAGGGGAAAGGGATTACGGCATAAGGTTCTATGGGATACCAGCTGGGTACGAGTTCGCAGCCCTCCTCGAGGACATAAGGATGGTCTCCTCGGGGGAAAGCGGCCTCTCCCAGGAGGCCAAGGACACCCTCGGAGGGCTCTCCTCCCCGGTGCACATACAGGTCTTCGTGACCCCCACCTGCCCCCACTGTCCGAGGGCCGGGATCACGGCGCACAAGATGGCCTTAGAAAGTGAACTTGTCAGGGCGGACGTGGTCGAGGCGACCGAATTCCCCCACCTCGCAAACCGGTACGGGGTCTATGCCGTCCCCAAGGTCGTTATAAACGAGACCACTTCCTTCGAAGGGGCCCTCCCGGAGCATTACTTCCTCCAGTATGTGCTCCAGGCGGCCTCAGGGTAGAGATGGTGGCCTTAGCCTGTATAGTCGTCTTAGTTGCCTTGATCCTGTTCCTCCCCGTCGTCGTCCGGCTAAGGGTGGAATGGAGGAGCAGGCCCAAGTTCTCCCTCCAGGTCTCCCCCTTGGCCGGGGCGTTGGGCCTGAGGATGGCCCTCCCACCCGAGGTCATCTCCCCGGCCGTATTCGGCAGGCCCCTCTTCTCGGTCCCCGTCCCGAGGAGGAAGGGGAGACCCACCAAGGGACCTCCTCGAAGGCCTTCGCCCCGCAAGCTCTTCGAGAGGTTCTCCCCCTACGTAGGTCCCGGCCTCAGGTACCTGAGGGCCTCCCTTAGGTATCTGAAGCTCCAGGAGGTAGCTGCGGACCTCAGGTTCGGCACCGGCGACCCGGCCACGACCGGAAGGCTCTACGGTTGGCTGTGCGCCCTTGGGCCGCTGGTCCCTAAGTTTAAAGTAAAAGCCCGTCCCCTGTTCGTAGGACGATCCTTCTCCGGAAGGGCGGAGGTGCACCTCTGGGTCCTTCCCTACGGGCTCGTGTGGGAAGGGGCACGCTTGGGGGTCGCGGCCTTCAGGATATGGCGTAGGGAACGTAAACAAAGGAGAGGTCATGTCCCAGCTTGAACAGCTCATAGAGGTACTTATGGAAAGGCTCAGCAAGGTCGCCCAGGCGAAGACGGTCGTGGGCGACGCGATGCAGGTCGGGGAGGTCACCCTGATCCCGGTCTCGAAGGTCTCCATAGGCTTCGGAGCTGGAGGTGGGGGAAGGGAGGAGAAAAAGGGAGGGAGCGGGACCGGAGGGGGGATGACCGTGGAGCCGATAGCCTTCATAGCGATAGTTAAGGGGAAGCCTCACCTGCTGCCGCTCAAGAAGGATAGGGAGGGAATGGGATGGGGCAGGCTACTGGAGCTGGCTCCCGAGCTTGCGGACAAGGTGCTCGGGGCCATAGAAAGGGCCAGAAAGAGGAGGTAACAGAGGGTCGAAGTATCCGAAACCTCTTGCCAAAGACATTTATAGTTATTATCTTTAAAAAGGGATAATGAAGAGACCTTTGGGAGCATCTCAGCGTAGGGGAAGGTCCGATTTCCCTCGGATACCTTCGGGGAACGTACCCCAGTGTACCACGGACACTGGGGTTTTCGCTTGCCGGAAGGAGGAGGGGTACGATGAAAGAGACTTTGGCCCACCTCCTGGAGCTCCAGGAGGTGGACACCTCCTTGGACGAGCTTAGGAGGGCCCGGGAAGTATATCCAAAGCGTATCCAAGAGCTTAGGAAGGAACTCGAGGAAGAGAGGACCTCCCTCGAGGAGATGAAGGGTAGACTTCAGGACCTGGAGAAACAGAAGAGGCACTACGAAAGGGAACTGAGGAGGGCTCAGGACGAGCTGGAGAAACACAAGGCGAGGCTATACGAGGTCAAGACCAACAGAGAGTACGATGCTGTACAGCAGGAGATAGAGGCTTGGGAGAACAGCCTGGGACAGAACGAGGAGTTGCTTTTGGAGACTATGGCGGCCATAGAGGAACTTGCCCCTCAGGTCGCCGACAAGGAGCAAGCCTACGCCAAGTCTCAGGAGGAGAAACAGGAGGAGATAGGTAGGCTTTTGAACAGGTTGGAGAACTTGGACGAGGAGATAGAGGGGCAGATAAGGAGGAGGGAGGAGATAACCAGTAGGATGGACCGAAGGGTGCTCGCTACCTACGAGAGGGTCCGCAAGGGAAGGGGCGGGGTGGCGGTCGTGCCCGTGACCAGGGGGGCCTGTGGGGGATGCTTCTCACAGCTTCCTCCCCAGGTGGTGGTGGAGGTGAAGAAGGGGGACCATTTGATAAAGTGCGAGTACTGCGGGCGGATACTCGTGTGGAACGAGGAGAAGGCGTAGTGGAGGTGGTGCTCTACATAGATGGGGCGGCGATGGGGAACCCGGGTCCGGCGGGGGTGGGGTTCGTGGTCAGGAGGGGGGAGGAGGTGCTGCGTGAGGAGGGGAGGTACGTGGGGGAGATGACGAACAACATGGCCGAGTACAGGGCACTCATAGCCGGCCTGGAGGAAGTCCTGAAGCTCGGTGCGGAGAGGGTCAGGGTCTACTCCGACAGCCAACTCGTGGTGTACCAGATGCAGGGCAGGTACGGGGTTAAGAGCCCCAAGCTCGCCCTCCTCCACGAACGAGCCAAGGAACTTGCCGGAAGGTTCTCCCAGTTCGAGATATTCTGCGTCGACCGTTCCCAGATAAGGGAGGCGGACAGGCTCGCCCACAAGGCTGTGCTTCTGCACCAGGCTAAGCTCAGCATACAAGGAGAAAGGGGAGCGGGGCGGATGGCCGCGCCCGCGGATGCGGGTGAGGAAAGTCCGGGCTCCACAGGGCAGGATGCTGGGTAACGCCCAGGCGGGGAAACCCGACGGAAAGTGCCACAGAAAATAGACCGCCAGCGGCCCCTTATGGGGTGCGGGCAAGGGTGAAAAGGTGGGGTAAGAGCCCACCGCACCTCCGGCGACGGAGGTGGCACGGCAAACCCCATCCGGAGCAAGGCCAAATAGGGAGGCGCTTGAGGGTGGCCCGCCCGATGCCTCCGGGTAGGCCGCAGGAGGCGTCCGGTAACGGACGTCCCAGACCGATGGCCATCGGCCCTTAGGGCTACAGAACCCGGCTTATAGCCCCGCTCCCCTCAAA
>QNCW01000127.1 GCA_003645885.1 Candidatus Latescibacterota bacterium
AGCGCCCAGTATACGGGCCTTCCCGCCTGGTTCTCCAATATCCACTCCCTTGCGAAGGTCCCGTCCTGAATCTCGGCCAAAAGCTGCTTCATGGCCTTCTTGGTCTCCTCGGTGATTATCCGCTTGCCCTTCGTGAGGGACCCGTATTCGGCCGTGTCGGATATGGAATAGTGCATAAACGTAATGCCGCCCTCGTATATGAGGTCGACTATGAGCTTCAGCTCGTTGCATACCTCAAAGTAAGCTACCTCAGGCTGGTATCCGGCCTCCACGAGGGTCTCGAACCCGGCCTTTATAAGTTCGACCGTGCCGCCGCATAGGACCGCCTGCTCCCCGAAGAGGTCGGTCTCGGTCTCCTCGGCGAAGGTCGTCTCTATTATCCCTGCCCTCCCGGCACCTATCCCACAGGCGTGCGCCAGGGCCAGCTCCTTTGCCCGGCCGGATGGGTTCTGGTACACGGCGATCAGGGCGGGCACTCCTTGCCCTTCCAAGAAGACCCTCCTCACCAGGTGTCCGGGACCCTTCGGAGCTACCATGTAGACATCCACATCCTCGGGAGGTATTATCTGCTTGTAGTGGATGTTGAACCCGTGCGAGAATACTAAGGCCTTGCCGGGCTTCATATGCTGGGCGATCTCATCCTTGTACACCTTAGGCTGGACATCGTCCGGAACGAGCATGTGGACTATATCGGCCCCTTCGGCGGCCTCGGAAGCTGAAACCGGCTTCCAACCGTCCTGGAGGGCCTTCTCGTAGTTCGGAGTGCCCGGAAGCTCGGCCACTATCACATCGAATCCGCTGTCCCGGAGGTTCTGACTCTGGGCGTGCCCCTGGCTTCCGTAACCTATGATGGCTATCTTCTTCCCCTTCAGGACATCCATGTTCGCATCCTTGTCGTAGTACATAGGCATCTTTACCCCCTCCTTAAAGTTTAAACCCCGAACCTTGAACCTCGAACAACCTCACACCTCCCCCCTGAACTCCCTGAGCATCGCCACCCTTCCCGTCCTGGCCAACTCCTTTATGCCGAAGGGCTTGAGCATCCCGATGATGGCCTTGATCTTGTCCTCGTTCCCGGTGGCCTCTATGGTCAGGGTGTTCGGGCTTATGTCCACGATCTTGGCCCTGAAAACCTCGGCTATCTCCATTATCTCCGAGCGTCGGGACCTCGGAGCGTTGACCTTGATCAGCACCAGCTCTCTGTCCACGAACTTCTGGGAACTTATGTCCGAGACCTTGATCACGTCTACGAGCTTATTGAGCTGCTTCATCACCTGTTCCAAGACCCTGTCGTCCCCCTCCACAACTATGGTCATACGGGAGATCGTGGGGTCTTCGGTCTCGCCGACGGTGAGGCTGTCTATGTTGAACCCCCTTGCGGAAAAAAGCCCGGCTATCCTAGCTAAGACCCCGAAGCGGTTTTCCACCAAGGCGGCTATGGTGTGCTTCATGCCAGCCCCCCTATCATCTCGTGCAGAGCTTTACCGGCGGGCACCATAGGGAACACGTTCTCCTCCCTTTCTATCCTGAAGTCCATAAGCACCGGCCCCGGCTCCTTCAAGGCCTCCTCTATGGCGTCCCTCACCTCTGAGGGATGTTCTATCCTCATCCCCTTTATTCCGTAAGCCTCGGCCAGCTTCACGAAGTCCGGCTGGACAGCTATGTCCACCGCAGAATACCTCCTACCCCAGAAGAGTTCCTGCCACTGTCGGACCATGCCCAAGTAACCGTTGTTGAGGATGGCGATCTTTATGGGAAGCCCGTGTTGGACGACCGTCGCAAGCTCCTGGATGTTCATCTGGATGCTTCCGTCGCCGGCTATGTCTATCACGAGCGCATCGGGCCTTCCGGCTTGTGCCCCGATCGAGGCCGGGAACCCGTATCCCATCGTGCCCAGACCTCCCGATGTGAGCAAGGTTCGAGGCCTGTGGAACTTGTAATATTGTGCCGTCCACATCTGGTTCTGGCCGACCTCGGTGGCTATTATGGTCTCCCTGTCCTTGGTGGCTTCGTAGATCTGCTCCACGACGTACTGTGGCTTCACCACGCTGTCGCTGTTGCGGTAGGTTAAAGGCCACTTCCTCTTCCATTCGTCTATCTGGTCGTTCCAGGAGTTCCTGGGCCTCGGCTTCACGAGGGGAAGGAGCTCCCTGAGGATGAGCTTGGCATCCCCGACCACAGGTATGTGGACCTCGACGTTCTTACTTATGGCAGCAGGATCTATGTCTATGTGCGCTATCTTGGCATGGGGAGCGAAGGCATCTATCTTTCCGGTAACCCTGTCGTCGAACCTGGCGCCGACGGCTATTATGAGGTCGCACTCTATAAAGGCCATGTTGGCGTACCTCGTCCCGTGCATCCCCGGCATGCCTAAGTAGAGGGGATGGTCCGGTGGGAAGGTGCCCAGGGCCATGAGGGTGGTGGTCACGGGGATGTTGGCCTTCTCGGCGAGCTGCCTTACCTCCTCGTGGGCCCCGGATATAACCACCCCACCTCCCACATAGAGCAGGGGCCTTTCGGACTCCTCTATCGCCTTCGCCACCTTCTTTATCTGGAGGGGATGCCCCTTGTAGTTAGGTTTATACCCCCTCAGCTCCACCTTCTCCGGATAGTCGAACTCCGTCTCCGCAAGTCCTATGTCCACAGGAACGTCCACAAGCACCGGCCCAGGTCTTCCCGTGCGGGCTATGTAGAAAGCCTCCTTTATTATGCGTGCGAGGTCCTCGACGTCCTTCACGAGGTAGTTATGCTTGGTTATGGGGCGGGTGATCCCCGTGACGTCGGCCTCCTGGAAGGCGTCCGAGCCTATCATGGCGGTCCTCACCTGTCCGGTGAACGCCACGATGGGGACGGAATCCATGTAAGCCGTGGCGATGCCCGTAGTGAGGTTGGTGGCCCCGGGACCCGAGGTGGCTATGCAAACCCCGACCTTGCCGGTCGCCCTGGCGTAGCCGTCTGCGGCGTGGGCTGCTGCCTGTTCGTGCCTCACCAAGATGAACCTGAACTCCTCCCAGTGCTTGTAAAGCTCGTCGAACAGGGGAATGACCGCCCCACCCGGATATCCGAAGAACTCCTTGACCCCCTCACGTTTCAGGCATTCAACGAAGATCTCCGCTCCTGTCATCTCCTTCCCTCCTTTACAGCCCCAAGGTCAGAACTCTAACGCCACCCCTCCTACGACCATCCTGCCGAACTGGTATATCTCCTTCCTGGTCCCATCCTTTCTATATTGGTAATCCCATATGTTCTTTCGGTTTAGTATATTATCCACTTCCCAGTAGCTCACGATGCTCCATCCCTTCGCAAACCACCTCCGCACTATGCTCACGTCCAACCTGCGGTACGGGGGGACCCGGGCGGAGTTTATGGGCTGGTCCTCGTCCAAGGTCCACTTCCGCCACTCCCTGTGGTACGTCATAGGGGTATACGGTCTCCCTCCGGTGTACCTCCACCTGAAGGAGACCTCCGTCTCATCTCCCGGCACGAAGGGGGTCCAATTGAGCACTTTGTACCACCACTTCCCCCTCAGCTTCCCGTACCACTCCTTTCCCCTCAGGTCCTTCCTGTACCCTCCTAAGATAGTCAAAATGTGACGAAAATCAAAATCCCAAGGAAATTCTCTGCCCGGGTACCTCGGGTCCTCGGCACGGGCCAAGGAATAGGAGTAGCTCAGGGTTCCCCAGAGGGCCCTCTTCACCTTTTTATGGAGGAAGACCTCTATTCCCTTAGAATATCCACGGCCCCTGTTCACCACATGGCGGTCCCAGTCGTTGGGGTCCGGGGTCGTGTACGCCCTCCATATGGGCACGTCCCTGTACCTTTTATAGTACACCTCCACGGTGCCCAATACGTCCTCTGTGAAGAGGTGCCTCACCCCGACCACTACCTGGTCGGTGTACTTGGCCTTAAGGTGGCGGTTCTCCGGATGGGCTGTGAGGTAGTAATAATCCGGGAACTGGTAGTGCCTTCCGTACGCCGCCCTGAGGTCCGTCAGGGGGGAGAGATGATAGACCAGTGAGGCCCTCGGACTCCAACATCCCTGGCCCGTATATGCGAACTTATCGTACCTCAGCCCCAGCGTCACGGTCACCTGTCCCACATCCCTCCTGAGCTGAAGGTATCCACCCCATTTCCATGACCTCGCCTCCCTGAGCACGTCTATGGCGTAGACATAGGGCTTCCCCATGTTGAGGACCACGGCTGTGTCGACCACTCCCCCCGAATCATCGTAGGTGTAGTACTTCAGCGTATCCGGCCTCATCCAGATGTGGTGGTCGAACCCCACCCTCTTTCCGTACGTCCCGGCGGACATCCCCCCTATCCCGGTCCTGTAGAATACTTCGACCTTCCCCACGTCCTCGTCCTCTATCGAGCGGTTGAAGTAAAGTTTGCCCGAGGAATCTACGACATCCGTCCACCAGTAATTTAGGTCCCTGTACAGCGTGCAGAGCACATATCCTTCCTCCCCGAGCAGACTCCTGAGCGTACCGCCCAGGGCATACCTGTATGTCCGATGGTCCACCGTGAGCTTCTCGACGGTCCTAAGTCCTGTGTCCTCCTCCTCTATCCGGATGTGGTCGTTCCCATATATCCCCTCTAAGGTCAGCTTGACCCCTCCGGAAGGCTCGTACGCAAGTTTTCCCTGGAGGTTCCAGTAGTAGGGCACAGCGGTCATGCCGAAGCTGGATTTCAGGAAGCTCAGGTAGCTCCTGTGTCCCGAGACCCAGAACGACCCCTTCCTTCCGGGCAAGGGACCCTCCAGGCTGCCCCCGGCTCCCGCCATACCGGCTCCGAGCTTGGTCCCGAACCTCTTCCTGTCCCCATCCTTCATCTCCACCACGAGCACGGAGGAAGCCCTGTCGCCGTACCTTGCGGGGAAGGCACCGGCCATAAATTCCACATGGCTTATGTAATCGGTGTTGAGCATGCACACCGCCCCTCCTCCCGTCCTCTGCCATCCGAAGTGGTTCGGGTTAGGTATCTCCATCCCGTCCAGGACGAACAGGTTCTCCCCGTAGTTTCCCCCTCGAACTATCACCTCGTTGCTGAGGTCCGGACCGGGCACGACCGAGGGAAGGGCCTGCACGGCCCTCTGCACGTCCCATCCAGCGCCGGCCTGAGCCCTTATCTCCTCGAAGTCCATCCTCTTGGCGCTTACGGGGGCGTCCCTGACCTCCTCGAAGAAGGAGGCTTGACCTCTATCGTCTTCAGGAGGATGGGCCGTTCCTCCAACTCGACTTCGAGGAAGGTGGTCCTGCCGGGTCGCACCACGACACGGTTCTTAACTAAGGGCTTATACCCTATCATCCTGAACTCAAGGTTGTACACCCCGGCGGGAAGCCCTTCTATCCTGAACCTGCCCTCCAGGTCGGCCATAGTGCCCTTCTTGGTCCCGACCACTATGACGCTGGCCCCCGGAAGGCCGGCCTGGGTGGCCTTGTCCACAACCCTCCCGGCCACGGCCCCCGTGGGCTCCTTCGAGGATGACGACCCTAAGAGGGTCAGGATCAGGGCCAACCAGGTCATCGTTCCTCTAACATAACAGCACCTTGGGCCGCCGAACTTACCAGCTTAGAATACCTTGCAAGGTACCCCTTAGTTATCTTCGGAGGTAGGGGCCTCCACCCCTGAAACCTCTTCTTCACCTCCTCCTCGGGCACCAGTAGCTCCAACTTCCTGTCCGGGATGTCTATTAAGATCCCGTCCCCGTCCTGGACTATGGCTATCGGCCCGCCCTCGGCCGCCTCGGGGGAAACGTGCCCCACGCAGGGTCCCCTCGTCCCTCCCGAGAACCTGCCGTCCGTGATGAGTGCCACGGACTCGGCCAGACCCATTCCCACTATGGCTGCAGTCGGCGCCAGCATCTCCCTCATGCCCGGACCTCCCTTGGGCCCCTCGTACCGTATCACCACGACCTCTCCGGGCTTTATGTTCCCCGAGGTTATGGCCTTCATGGCCTCCTCCTCGGAGTTGAAGACCCTCGCCCTCCCCTCGAAGCGCATGACTTTGGGGCTCACAGCAGTCTGCTTGACGACAGAACCCTGGGGGGCCAAGGACCCCTTGAGCACCGCTATCCCCCCCTCGGGCCTGTAGGCTCTTTCCGGGGTCCTTATGACCTCGGGGTCCTCCACCTCCGCCATGTCCGCTATCTGATGTATCGTGAGCCCGCTTACCGTGGGAAGGTCGTGGAGCATGTTCTTCAGGACCTTGAGGACCGCCGGGATTCCTCCTGCATATTCCAAGTCCTCCATGAAGTAATCCCCACCCGGCCTTATAGCGGCTATATTCGGGGTCTCACGGCTGATCCTGTCGAAGATCTCCAGGGGCACCTCCACCCCGGCTTCATATGCTATCGCAGGTATGTGCAGGGCGGTGTTGGTGGACCCCCCTAAGGCCATGTCTATCCTGATGGCGTTCTCGAAGGCCTCCCTCGTCATTATCTTCCTTGCGGTGATCCCCTGGCGCACGAGTTCCACAACACGCACCCCGCTTTCGTACGCTATCCTCTCCTTCTTGGCGAGGCAGGCCAAGGCGGTGGCGCATCCAGGGAGCGACATGCCCAGTGCCTCGGTCACGCAGGCCATTGTGTTGGCGGTGTACAGCCCCTGACAGGACCCCGGACCCGGACAGGCCCTGAGTTCTAACTCGTGCAGCTCCTCCTCCGAGATCTTCCCCGCATGGTACTGCCCCACGGCCTCGAAAGTGTCCCTCACCAGGGAGAGCCTCCTCCCCTTGTACCTCCCGGAGATCATGGGGCCGGCCGTGACCACTATGGCCGGTATGTCCAGCCTGCCTGCGGCCATGAGCATCCCCGGGGTTATCTTATCGCAGTTGGTAAGCAGCACGAGGCCGTCCAAGGCGTGGGCCTCGGCTATGGACTCTATCTCGTCCGCTATCAACTCCCTGGAGGGCAAAGAGTACTGCATCCCTCTATGGCCCATAGCGATCCCGTCGCATATCCCAGGGACACCGAACACGAAGGGCACTCCGCCTCCGGCGCTTATCCCCTGCTCTATCGCCCTTTCAAGCTCCCTCATCGTGGTGTGGCCGGGGATGAGGTCCGTGAAGCTTGAAGCTATCCCTATGAAGGGCTTATCCATCTGGGATGGGCTTATCCC
>QNCW01000128.1 GCA_003645885.1 Candidatus Latescibacterota bacterium
CCGGACGACCTCTCCCCTCCGAGCCCCTCGTCCCCCATCAACCTAAAGCAGGCCAAAAGTTTCTCCTCTTCATCCCCCACTTCGGCTAATATGTACATCCCACACCCATCTGCGAAGTATACGTCCCCCTCCTGGAAGACTTCTGAGGAGGAAGAAGCCCTGTCCACCGTCACATGTGGCGCCTCCCCCCTGCGCCATATATAGTAACAACGGGAGCGCTCCTCCCTCCCGACCTCAAGATGGGCCCTCTCCCTGTACAGGTCGGCGAGCTCCTCCCTGTCTACAATACCCTCAGGTATCCTCTCGAGCTCTCCTCGGGTCAGCCAGAGGGTCCTCCCCTGCACGAACAGGTGCTCAGGTTTCTCCCCCTCAAGGAGGGCCTTCCAGACGCCCATAGAGACGAAGGAGGTCCTCCTAAGTTCGTCCCTTGCCAGGTTCATGGGCATGGGAAGGAAGTAAACATCCCCTGCATAGGGGAAAGCGGAGGAAAGGAGGAACGGTGGCTCACCTTCAAGGAACCTCCCAAGAAGCTCTTCTAGCCCTTGCTCCCCGTAGAGCATGAGCCAGCAGTTGCAGAGGGCCGAGAATATGGTATCCGACCTCGCAAGGGGCTCGGTTTCCTCTATCCCCACACCCCTCTGTCCCAGGTGGAAGGGGGACTTCGGCACGAGCCTAAGCTTCAGAAGGCGCATGTTCCTCCTCCGAGACCTTCAGAGTCTCCCTTACCTTCTCTATTATCTCCCCCTCCTTCCCCCTCAGCTCCTTGAGGTCGGAGAACTCGCCCAGGTCCACAGGGGAGACCGTGGGGTCGAGGTAATGTTCCTGGGTCTTAAGGGAAAGCGAAAGGTTCCTGAACGCCACCTGCCCGTAACCCCTCGAGCCCATCCCACCTATGTAGTCGTCCTCTAAAAGCTCCATGGCCTCAAATACCTTCTTGAGAAGGGCTATATTATCCTCTAAGGAAAGCGAAAATGAACGTTCTACGCTGCTCTTTTCTTGTCCCTGAGCTTCCTCCTCGGTCCAAGAAACTTCTCCACGGTAGAAGTTGAACACCATAACGACAGGCCTGAAAACTGTCCCCGCTGGCACACGTTCAAACTGCCTGGGAACAGCTGCAGAAGTAATACGATCTATAGCAGCTTCCCATTTTACCTCGGTGTATGGAAGTTCCAATGCTAAGCCTTCCTTTTCCAGCTTTTCCTTGCTTTCCCCCGAAAGTCGAGCGTCCCGTACATAGAGACAGGTTGGAGTAGCGAATGGACGTTCCCCAGCCACACCAAAGATTCTGCAAATTGGACACTTCTGGTATTCCCGTGCATAGGGAACCCATGACTCATGTTCCTTATGCTCCGCTCCGCACTCGTGAATACGCACCTGTTGTCCTATAGACCTATTGAGGGCTACTCCAAGCTTCCGCTCCATAAGGGACCTCATCTTGCCTTTAAGCGAGGAGCCAGGGATGTAAGGCAAATTGGTAAGGGGATCCCTCACAACGATGTTATCTACGCCACCTATCTCCATTCCAGTCTGAGCCCCACCGATATGTAGGCCGGTGATAGTCTCTATGTCTCCCTCTATGAAAAGCTTGCCTAAAAGCTGTATCCGTGCCATCTCTTCCTCCTGAGTTATCTACCTCTCCTGTCTCCGCTGCTGTAACTCACTCTCCCTTTCTTTATAATAGGCCAAAATAGCTTCGAACAAATCCACAAACCGGGAGAACCTATCCTTTTGTTTCCCCCTCTCTTCTTCCTCCAATACCTTATCTATAGCTACATCCAACACCCTCTTAAGGTCCTGTGCAGCTTCTCGCACAGGACTGCGAGTCTGCCTACCTACAACGTAGGCCAGACGAGGCCTGAGGAGTTGGAACTTGTAGGGGTCGAAGCCCCTCATCTGCATCCTCTTGACCTCTCCGAATATGTTGCGTATCTGGCTGGTCGAGAGTTTCCTCTGTGCTAAACTACGGCCTATTACCATAGCCGTGTTCACCAGGGCCTCCGGGTCCCCCTCTATGGCTCTCCTTATGTCCTCCTCCGGCACCGGAAGCCTCCTTCCCTGTCCTCTGTTCCTCCTTTGCTGTTGCGATGTCCTTGCGTTCATCTCGCCTCCCTCGTCTCAAATTCTGCCCACCTGACAGCAGGGCCGAGCAGACGCACCATCCCCTCCCTGAGGAGCACCTCCTGAAGCTTCCTCAGGGAATCCTTGTGTTCGGACTTCCCGACCCTGATCAGGGTATAGACCAACCTCCACTGCCACTTCGAGTAATGGATCGCCTTCACATATTCCCGGAAAGCCATCTCCCCACTGAGGAGGTCCTCCACAGCCGTCATCTCCGCCCTCCTGTAAAGTTCGTATATCTCCCAAAGGCGGGTCAGGAGGCCGCGGGGGACCCCTATATCTAAAAGTCCCATAATGTTGAGTTTAACCTCCCTCATCTCCCCGAAGACTTCCCAACCCATCGCCTGACCTAAGAAACTTATAGCGTCCTTCTCCACCACAGCTCCGTCCCTCTCCCTCCTTACATCCTTGGCCTCCTCCAAGGCCTCCCCAGCGAGCCTCGCAGCCCTGTAGAGAGGATACTTACCCGGGACCATGGCTATGCCGGCCGAGATGGTGACGTTCGGATTGTCGCATACGAACCTCCCGAACTCCTCCCTTATCCTGAGGCCGAGCTCGGGTGCCCTGTCCCAGGGGCAGACCAAGAAAAGGTCGTCCCCACCGGAGTATGTGAGGTACGCACCGGGGAAGTCCTCACAGATGCTGGAGATATAACCCTTGAAGAAGATCGAAAGCGACCTGCTCATCGTGGAAAGTCTGGACATGCTCGCCCTGGCCCCCAACCCCTCCCTGAACAGCCTCCCGAGGTTGTCCACGTCCATCCTGAGCACGCCGAGCCTCTTTATACCCCTACCCTCCTCTGCTATCTCCGAGAAGTCCTTTATGTGGCCGTCGTGCGTAGGGACCGCCCTCGCCTGGAAGTCGAAGCCGTACGCCCAGCCCGGGTTCACCCCCTCCCCGAGGAAGTCCGCGTCCCTCAACCTCAGGGCTCGGACGAAGTTCCCTCCCGAGGGCTTAAACTGGGAAAGCTTCCGGACCAGGCCGACCCTGAGGCCGAAGGCCGAGAGGACATCCTCGTACCCAAGCGGCTTTACCTCAGAAGGAGGCTCGACCTCTTCGAGCACGAGCCATTCCGCCCTTGAGGCCTCCTCCCCGAGCTTCTCCAAGCTCCTACAGAGCGCGCACTTGCGTATCCCATCTACTTCCCTCACGTCCCTCTCGGAGTGGCATACCTGACAGAACCTCGGTTCCCCGCCCTCCCCCTGAGGTTCGAAGAGCGCGTGGACTTCATCGCCCAGCTCCGAGAACCTCCTCTCCTTCGCCTCGCAAGTTCCTCGAACAGCTCCTCCACCTTGCGCATCCAGGGGGAAGGGACGCTCCCGTCCAACAGGAAGTCACCGGGGGTGACCTCCACCCAGCAAAGGGCCAAGTACAGTTCCCCCCCGTGGAGGGATAGGAGCCTCCGGGCTATGTCCTTCCGTAGGGAGCAGAGCCTATCCTCCGCCGAAAGCGGCGCGAGCAGGTAGAAGTTCCCTCCACCTATGTAGAGGAGGTTGACGGAGGGAAGTCCGAGCCCCTTGAGCAGCAGCTCCGCCGCAGCACGAAGGAGCAGTTGAAGGTAGAGCGACCTCCCCCTGAGGCCCTTGGCGGCACCACGTGAGGTCAGGGTGTAGAGGAAGTCCTGTATCCCCGAGATGTCCCCGCCCACGAGGAGGAAGAGAGGCTCGGAGAGGACCTCCCCGTCCCTCCTCCTGAGGGCCTCAGTAAGCTCCCTCAGCTTCCCCTCGGAGGTGCCCTGGAGGTGGAGGCATACCGCTATCGCAGCGGTGGTCCGGCTGTGGTCGTATAGTGAGACGTCCGGGACGGACCTGTAGTACGCCGAGGGCACGCACCAGGTGTACTTCATGAGCAGGTGGTACAGGGTTTCCACGTACTCCTTAAGGCCCATACCATCGAGCAACTTCACCTCGCCTTCGAAGTCCTTCCAAAGCTCCTCGTGCTCATCACGGGTGCTCCTGGCCTCCCCCGGCCTCGGGAATATGCTCTCAGCATCTAAGGATATGGGCTTCAGGGGGTAGTACCATTCATCCTCCGGACAGGGGGGGCCGTCCTCCAGCCTTATTCGGTCGAACACCGAACGGAGGTGCAAGGGTTCGGGACTTTCGGGAGCTTCCTCCCTCTCACCGGATGAAAGCCAGTCGGACACTGCTATCAGGAGCGAGCCGAGGTCCTTAGGGTTGTGGTGGTAGAGGACGGAGCCGAGCCCCTCCCTCATCCCCTCGGGTACGTACCTTCCCACGAATTCAGCGCTGAACGCTGCGTGGGCGCCGTGTTCACCGTAGTCCTCCTTGGTGAACTCCTTGGGATGTGGCTTGCCCGTCCTCTGCCAGAACTTCCCTATATCGTGAAGCAACCCTGCAAGGGCGACTTTGTAAGTATCCATAAGAACCTCCGGAATATTTCATCCAGAATATAACCTGAAAACTTCCATCGCACAAGGAAAGAAACTTTGTCACACGGAAACATTGCTAACCCACGAGCCTTATCCTCGACCTGTCGAGCCTCACCCCGTAATTCCTCTCGTCCCACCTCCTCGAGGGCCTGGTTATCACGAGCCCTTCGGCGAGGTCCCCTAAGGCCCTCCTCAGGGCCCCGTTTATCTTGGACATGTACGAGCGGATGTTGGCCTCGTCCAGCTTCCCTCCCCATTCCACACCCCTCGCCCCGCAGAGCTTAATGTAATCCGCCCTTATCCTCCCTATCCCCTCCTGGGAGAGCGTCTCCTCCAAGGGCTCGTAGCAGTCCGTGCACCCCCTGCAGTCGTGTCCCTCAGGATGTGGGCACCTTTCGAGCTTGTTCCTGAGGTAGTGGACGTACACCGCAAGCTGGACGGGGGGAAGTTTGATCTCCTCATCTCCCACCCTGAGCCTCCCCCTCACGAGGTCGGCCTCGACCTCAGGAGGGACTGTGGCCAGGTCGAGGCCACGCTGGGCCGACGATACCATCTCGCTGTACCTTACAGGTCCCGGACCGAAGGTCCTCTTTAGCTTCTCCCTGAGGCGCACGAAGGGGACCTCCGCAAGCTCGATCCTGGCCTCCTCGGTCGAAAGGGGGACCGTGGAACCGTCCGGCGCTTTGACCATTAGTATCCTGGGCTCCTTCGGCTTGTAGAAGAACTCGGGATGCGACTCGAACCTCTCGTCCACGAGCACGTGGAAGAGCACGTCCTGTGGCCTCCCGAAGAAAGTGAGGGCGTACGCCAGGTATATCCCCATGGTCTTCCTTCCGCCGGCCGCCGAGCAGTAGAGCGTACATTCAGGGTCTTCGGCCATCTTCCTTACGAACGAGACTATCTGGTCGGCCGCAAGCTCGTTGTCCCTTGCGGTCCTTATGTCCTCCAAGGGGCGCCCCTCGTCGTCCCTGAGCACTATTACGCTCTCCTCCCCGAACCTTACGGAACCGGGGTCTATCCCGTACTCCCTGCAGAACCTCGTAAACTGCCCGTCCTCGCCCAAGAGGTCCTCGGATATCCTCTCCCTCCCCTTGGAGGTCGTAAGCACGTATATCTCGTCGGGCACCACGGGCGGTCTCCTGACCTGGGTGAGGTAATACAGCGTCTCGGTTATTATCTGGGGCGTGAGCCCTAAGACAGCTATGAGGACCTTGCGCTCCATTCCATTCTGTACCATCCGAGCCCGAAGCTCGTGCCCTTCCCCACATGAACCTCCTGGCCCGTAAGCAGCAAGGGCCAGAACTCCCCGAGCTCCCCCCTGAACCGCACCTTCCCCACGAACCCTCCGAGCTTCATCCTCGCCTTCTGCCTTCCGGAGTACCTCCCCCAGTCGTACCACGCAAGGTCGTCCTCGACGACCTCCACTTCCTGCGCCCTGCGGATGATGCCCCTGAAGTCCAGGTCCAGCTCCCTGCCGCAGTGGAAGTAGGAGAGCAGGGATATCCTCCTCAAAAGCGACCTGACGAGCATATGGAACTCGAGCTTCGAGACCAACCTCTCGTTGTACCTTATCCTCGTCGGGGTGAGGAACTCGAGGACGACCTCCCTTACTTCCGAAGGTCCCGCCTCGGCAGGCCTGTACGGCCTCGGCCTCCTGAAAGTCTTTCCGTCGTAGGCGAGCTCCTCGCCCTCGGGCGACACAGCCCACGCCCCCACGAGGGAGAACTTGCCCCTACCTCTGCCGAGGCCGAGCTTGCCGAGCTCCGAAAAAGTGAAGATAAAATAGGGCAGGTAATCCACAGCCCTGCCCACGAGCACCAGCCCGAAGCTGAGGGAATCTCCGGGAGAGTATTCGGTCCTTCCGTCCAAGGGGGGCTCCAGAACGAAAGGATGTGGGGCGTAGGGGTACTTGCGCATGACCTTGGTGTCGGGAGGTGGGGGTGTCTCGAAGATGTAGGAGTAGACGCACGATGTGCGCAGTATGCACTTCGAACATTCCCCGTGGCCCAGGGCGCAGGCCACCTTCTTGAAAGTGGTCCCGAACCCTCCCCTCAGGGCCGAGCCCTTGTAGGAGGGGAGGGATATCTCTTCTTCCGCCCTCAGCTCAAGGCGGAACTTCGCCAGGTCGAGCATCGTCCTGCTTGAGAACTACTTTCAAAAACTCGTCCGTGGAGACGAGCTTGATTCCTCGGTACTCCCTCAGGGAAACCAAGTGCTGGTCCTTAGAGACGATATAGTCGGCCTTTGCCTTTACTCCACAAGCTAAGACTATGTCGTCCTTAGGATCTTCTTCCACCACTCTCACCTCGGGGCAACAGGTGAATACTTCCTCGCTGACTTCCCGGAGGGCCTCTATGAAATCCCTCACATCTTGGTCGCTATAGGGATAACGTCTTCTTATCCTTCCGTAAGTCAGGAGGACACGCTGAGTCTCCTCTACGATAGCTTCGGAAAGGTAGAGCCGATATCTTAGGCTCGCTCTTTCAAGGACTTGATGGTTAACCCCTCCACGCTTCAGGAAGGCGGCCGCAAGGACGCTCGTATCCAGGACCACCTTAACCATGGGACTTCATCCTTACGGCCTTGATCGCCTCCATCAC
>QNCW01000129.1 GCA_003645885.1 Candidatus Latescibacterota bacterium
CCGTCCATGACCTCCCCGTCCTCCGCCTTCAACTTGAGCCACTCCCTGAGGACGACGGCGGCATCCTCCGGCCTGTCCCAGGCCAGGTAGAGCCTGCCCAGCCTCAAGGTCGCCTCCGGGTCCTCCACGTTGAGCTTTATGGCCTGGGCCAGGAACGCCTCCGCCTGCTCGTTCATCCCCAGTTCCGCGCAGCATATTCCTAAATGCCTGAAGGCATCGCCGTCCTGGGGGTCGTCGAGGACCACCTGGTGGAAGTGTCCGAGCGCCTCCCCGTAGGCCCCCCTGTATTCCAAGAGGAGCCCCATCATAAAGTGGAACGGCCCCACGTCCGGATGGAGCTTAAGGAATTCTTCGAGGAGCTCCTCCGCTTCCTTATACCTGTTCTGCTTCAGGTAGAGCGAAAGTATCCCGACTTCCGCATCCAAGAAATCCGGCCTGACGGTCAGGGCCTTCGCTAAGAAGGCCTCGGCCTCCTTCTCCATTCCGAGGGCAGCGCAACACTCCCCGAGCTTCGTGTAGGCTTCGAAGTCCTCCGGCTCCTTCAGCACCACCTGCCTGAAATGTTCCAAGGCCCGTACGTAATCCCCCTTTATCTGATAGAATATGCCGAGGTTGAAGTGGGCCTGGGTGAGCTCGGGGTCGAGGTCCAACGCCCTGAGGAAGTGAGCCTCGGCTTCGTCGTCGTGGTCCCCGTGCAGGGCTATGACGCCACGGTAGTTCCAATAGGTCGGCTCAAATTCGCCGTCGAGTTCGAGGGCCCTCTCCAGGAACGGCAGGGCCTCCTCGTACCTCCCTCTCTGGACGAGCCATTCGGCGGCCTCGACCTGGGCTTCCGGGGAATCCGGACGTGCCCTGGCTTCCTTTAACACCTTTTCGTCTTCGGACATAATTACCTCCTCTGCCTCCAGATTTCAGCCACCTGCCGCAGCGCCTCCGGACCGCTCAGGGCGGCCTTGAGGTTCTCCTCCCGTATCCTCCGGTATACCTCCTCCCTGTGCACCTCCACCTGTCCGGGAGCCTCTATCCCCAAACGAACCTGCCGGCCGTCAACTCCCACGACCATAACCTTGATTACATCCCCTATGACGATGCTCTCACCCAGCCTTCTCGTCAGTATCAGCATTATAAAGTAAGGGATGGGCTACCCGGAAGCTCTCGCAATCTACCACCACCTGTTTGCCCACACGACGTTGGACATCTATCAATATGGGTCCTTTGAGGTTAACCGTAGCCCTTTCAGGTCTGTCGTCCAGGGTTACCACGACATATACGGTCCAATCCCCGTCCCCTCCGAGGTACGGACGGAGGTCGTCTAAGTATCCCTCGATCAGGGCGCCGGGCAGGAGGGGCAACCCGAACTCCGGCTCGTCCAAGCAGACCAGCCAGAGGAAGGGCGAAGTCTCCTCGACGTCCACCAAGGAGAACCTCCTGTACTCGGGGAAACCCACGATCCCCCGTTCGAACCGGATCACCTTCTCAGGTGGCACGATCAGCTCTCCGAACCGTCGGCTGTAAAGTTTCATAATCCTAAGAAGTCCACGAGGCTGGGCTGTATCACCCGAGCACCTACCTGCAGGGCCGCCTGATATATGACCTCTTGTTGCCGAAGTTCCATGATCGCCCTTGCGATATCCGTTCCATTCACTGCGTTCAGGAGCCCCTGGGCGTTCAGCTTCTCCCGAGCCAACAGTTCGCCTGTGGCATCCATCCTTTCTATCCTGGTCCCCAGATCCGCCAGGCGGTCGTCTACCCTATCCAGGATGAGATCTACCTCGGAAAGCACGGACTTCAGACCATCCCTGTCGTTCCTGAACAGCATATCCCTGGCCCGAACGAGGACCTGGAAGGCATCAGGGTCCCCCCCGAAAACCTCCGGGCCCGTCACGTTCGCCTGGACGGTGAGGCCCTCGCCTATGGCCCTGTAGATCTTGCCCGAGATTCCATCGGGGTTTTCCTGGACCGAGCTGATCCACCCTGTTTCGTAGTCCACCTGATACGTGGCGCCGTCCGCCATGCTTCCGGAGGAAAGTACGGTTATGGTGCCGTTCTCGTAGTCCACGACGTAATCCACCCCTTCGGTGTAGGTGGTCGTCCCGTCCGTGACCACTACCGAGCCCCGTTCTATCCGTGTGTGGGCGAGCTTTACAGGTGTATCGTAGGCCGCCGTGAATTCCTCATCGTCCACTTCATACGAGGCGGCATACGGGGCAGTTTGGGTTTCGGTCCCGCCGAATACGTACCTTCCTTCCTTCCTGGAGTTGGCTATCTGGAGGAGCCTCTCCAAAAGCTGCTCGACATGGTAGGCCAAGGCCTTGCGGCTCTGGGCATCCGCTGTGTCGTCCACAGCCCTGAGGAGGGTGGACCGCAGTTCCGAAAACGTCTCCCAAGTATCCTGTAACAGTCTTTCTGTGCTGACCATCCAACCTTTGGCTTCGTCTATGTTGTTTTCGTATCCCTCTATTCGCTTCACGATGGAACGCAATTGGAGCAGGCGACCTATCTCCGCAGGGTCGTCGGAGGGTTTGTTTATGCGCTTGCCTGTGGCGATCTTGGTCTGAAGATCGGCCAGGTTGATTCGGTTCCTATCGAGGTTATAAATAAATGTCGACGTCAACATCTTGTGTGTAACCCTCATGATATCACCCCACCATATCCAAGACCGTTTGTATCATTTGGTCCACGACCGATGTCAGCCTTGCCGCTGCGGTGTAGGCATGTTGGTACTGGATCAACTTGAGCATCTCCTCGTCCAAGGAAACCCCGATGGCGGATTCCCTCTCGTTCTCGAAGCGCTTGAGCAAAAGCTCGTAGTTATCCCGCATAAACTGGGCTTCCTGCAAGTCCTGACCAACCTGGCTTATCAGGGATCTGTAATAGCCGTCCAGGGTGAAGTGCTCTATCGCCTGCTCATATTCTAAGTCAGCTATGGCCAATGCGTTGCTCCCATCACCCGGATGTCCGTCCCCGGAGGCAGCTATGTTGGAGGGGTTGTCCTTCACCGCATCGCTGAGCTCTATATCGGCCGCCCCTTGTACGTCCGAATCGAAGAAGTCGACGTCGGTAGCTCCGTTCAAGGTGTAGCCGTTCCTATGGATTGAGTTTACCTCCTCGGCGAGCGTCCGGGCGAGCCTGTCCAGCCTTTCTAAATAAGTATTGATCTTGTCGTCCCGCACCTCCAATATCCCTCCGAGCTCCCCGCCGGATATCCGGACCTCCCTGGCGCCCTGCTTCCAGATCACCTTCTCCACCGGATGGCCTTCCTCTGCCACAGGAAGCGTGTCCAGCTCGGACACCTCTTTTCCCTCGACCAAGGGCCTTCCGTCCAAGAAGACGTTGACCATACCGTCCGAGCCCTCTACCACTTGTACGTCCACCAGTTTTGAAAGCTCGTCCAAAAGCAGGTCCCTGCGGTCCCTGTCGTCGTTCGCCTGAGAACCCTTGGATTCTATGTATAGGATCTGGACGTTGAGCTCCGCTATCCGTCCCGCTATGCGGTTGATCTCCTCTACCTTGGAATCCACCAAGAAGTTCATGTTGTACTGCACTTCCCTCAACTGACGATCCAACCTGTGGAAGGCATCCACCAAGGTCTCCGCCTTGCCCAGTACGACCTGCCTGGCAGCGTAATCTTCCGGATTATCCGCTAAAGCCCGCCAGCTGTCCCAGAACTCCCTCAGGAGCGAGTTCAACCCCCCTTCGGAGGGTTCGGCGAAGACCCCCTCCACCTCGCTCAGGGCGCGCTCCGCCTGAGCCCACTTGCCGAGGTCCTCGCTTGCCGTCCTGACCTGCTCGTCCAGGAACCTTTCCCTCGTCCTCTCTATCTCTGCCACCTGCACCCCTGTCCCCAACATCCCGTATGGGGTCTCCAGGGGGGCCCTGGCCTCGGAGACCACCCTCTGGCGGGTGTACCCTTCGGTGTTGGCATTTGCTATGTTATGTCCCGTGACCTGTATTCCGTATTGTTGTAATTCTAAGGCGCTCTTTGCTATATGTAAAGCTTCGAGGATCCCCGGCATATTCAAGCCTCCACGTCGACCAGAAGGGGTCCGGCCTTGCCGCTCGCCCCGTACTCGGATTTGGACTCCGTTAAGAGCTGGATGTTCCTCTCAACGAAGCTCAGAGCATGTTCTATCAGGAACCTGTTGGTCTCGCTTGTGCGATGTACCTTCCTGAGGAGCTCTAAGAGGGTCTCCCTGAGTTCGGAAAGCCTCCTGGCGTACTCCTCCTCCACCGCTGAGATGATCTGTGGGAGGGTGGGCCTCTCCGAGGGAAGGTCGAGGCGTCCGGCGAGGTCCCTGACGACCTCCTCCTTCTCGTCCTCCAACCTCTGGGTCCTCTCCAATATTTCGGCCTTCCTGTGGACGCTCCTTACGAACCCTCCCTCGTCCCCCTGGACGAGGGCCTTCCTCTGTTCTAAAAGGGCGTCCAAAAGGTTACGAAAGGCCTTCACCTCCTCCTCCATAAGCCCTATCATATGGGAGAGCACACCTTGGACGTCCCCTTCCATCCGAGGGCCTCCTTTACATGTTCCTCTTAAGCTCGGAATAGAGCATGCGGCCGAGCTCCGTGCCCCTTTCGGAAGCAAGCTTCGCCACCTCGTATGCCCACATATCCCTGTACATCCCCTCCCCCAAGCTTTCTTTAAGCATCCCCTCCTTGGGCACCGTCCTCCTCATGGCCTTGAAGAGGTAATAGAGGAATATGGCGGCGAAGTCCTCGCAGGCCTTTTTTAGTTTCTCGTCCGTCGAGGTGGTAAGCTCGTAGGATATGGAATCTATATGCATGACCTCACCTCGTGTTACATGATGACAAGCTCCGCCCTGAGCGCTCCCACTTCCTTCAGGGCCTGGAATATAGCTATGAGGTCCCTGGGGGATACTCCGAGGGCGTTCAGGGCCTTGGCCAGATCTTCCACCGTGGCGGATGCGGGCATGACCGATATGCCGGCAGGTTTGGCCTCGGCCGTTATCTGAGCTTTGGGAACCACCACGGTCTCCCCACGTGAGAACGGTGGAGGTTGGGAGATGACGGGAGTTACGCCCACCCTTATCGTGAGGTTCTCGTGAGCTACGGCTGCTTCCGATATCCTAACGTACCTTCCGGCCACCACGGTGCCCGTGCGCTCGTTTATGACCACCCTTGCGACCTCGTCCGGCTCCACCTCTATATGTTCCAAGGAGGCGAGCAGCCTAGCTATCCCTCCTTCGGCCCTGTACTCCCGGGGTACGGGAACGACCACGGTGCCTGCTTCCTTCGCCGAAGCGACTTCCTTGCCTGCGAACAGGGAACTGTTGATGGCTTGGGCTATGCGCACGGCCGTCGTGAAGTCCGGCTGCCGCAGGATCAAGCTGAGGGTGTCCTTCGGAAACTCGAAGTCCGGGACCTTCTCCACCGTCCCTCCCTCGGGGACCCTCCCGACCAAGGTGTAGTTCCTCCTCAGCCTCTCCCCCATGCCGGCCTCTACGTTGAATCCCCCTATGGACACAGGTCCCTGGGCGTAGACGTATACCTCCCCGTCCCTTCCGACCAAAGGGGTCATCAGGAGCGTCCCCCCCTCCAAGCTCCGTGCGTTCCCCAAGGAGGATACCACAACATCGACCTTGCTCCCTTTACATGCTGAGGGGGGGACGGATGCGGTGACCATAACCGCAGCCACGTTGCGCAGCCTCATCCTTCCCCTTGGAACCGATATTCCAAAATGTTTCAACATATTAGCTACAGCCTGAGCCGTAAAAACTACCCCGCTCCTGTCCCCGGTCCCGTCCAGGCCGACCACGAGGCCGTATCCCACGACGGGGAATTCCTCCATCCCCTGCACCCTTACGAGGTCCTTCACCCTGACGGGAACGGCCCAGGAACTTCCTATCAGGCAGAAAAGCCCTATGTAACTTAGAACTTTGAACATCGAACTTTTAAAACAGCCATCCCAGAAGCCAGCCCAGGATCCCCATCCTCTGGCTCCTGTAATAGGGTCCCTTGCCCTTGTACGATATCTTCAGATCCGCTATCTGGTAGGAATACACCGTATTTTCTGGGGATATATCCTCCGGCCTCACCACGCCGGTGATGGTGATCTCCTCCTTGTCGCCGTTCATCTCCACCGACCTCGTCCCCCTGATGATGAGGTTCCCGTCCTCCGTCCTTCCCACGACCTTCACCGTGACCCTCGCCCTCAGCTCCCCCTTACGGGAGACCGAGGCGTCCCCCTCGTGTCTGGCCTCCCTACTCTCGCTCGCCCCCATGAGGGGTATGAAAGCGAGGGGACCCTGTCCTGCGGTGGTGAAGAAGCTGTGGCCTCCGCTCTTTTTTGCCTCGGACTTTGTCTCCGAGGAGGCCTTGCTCTGCTCCATCACGAGCACTGTGAGCACGTCCCCGACCCTGCGGGCCCTATGGTCGGCGAACAGGGAGCAGACCTCTCCGGCGCAGATGTTCCAAAGAAGCACTACCGATGCTACCCACACGTCCCCTCCCGTGCGGTTAAGGAGAGACCACCACGGTACGTTCGTCCACCACCCTCCCCATCACGACCTTTCCCGACCTCACGTTCCTCACGGATATGATCTCCCCGATCCTGCCGTCCTCCCTCGCCTCCCCCTCCGCCTCGGCCAGGACCCCGGGAAGCACGACCCTCATCGTGACCCTGTCGCCCCTGTGGACGACGGGAGGCTCCTCCAAAAGGCCCTTCCTCAGCACAGTTCCTGCCCCGATTATGCTCTTAGTCCTGAGGCCGATGGCTTCCTTCGGGGACCTGACTATATCTCTGGGCAGGAAAGTGGTTTCCCTCCTTACGACCTTTATATCCTCCTGCGATACGATGTGGTGCCTGTCCACCCTGTGCTTCAGGACCGCCACCGGACCGAACGTCCTGACGGAGACCCTGACCGGGAAGGTCCTTACGGGCAAGCCCCCCTTAAGTTCCTCGACGTAGACCACCAGGTCCCCCCTCGCCCTCGTCTCGGGAAGGAGGACCCTGAACTCCGAGATGGAAGGTAACCTGGAGAGCACCCTCACCCTGACATCGTCCTCGGGGTTGGCCTCCTCGAAGATCTGCTCTAAGGCTCTCCCGAGGTCCGACCCCCAGGCGGAAAGCCAGAGGAAGGTTCCTAAGAC
>QNCW01000130.1 GCA_003645885.1 Candidatus Latescibacterota bacterium
GCATCGTGGCTTTGACCGTAGGGGTCTGCATGGCCGAGGAGAAGGCCCCGGTGTACTGGATGGACCAGATAGTGGTCACGGCCACGAGGATGGAAAGGGCCGTAAAGGACCTGTCGGCCACCGTGAGCGTCGTGACATCCGACGACATCGAAGCATCGAATGTTAACTCCTGCACGGACATCTTAGGCACCCTGCCGGGAGTATTCGTGCAGAAGACGGGAGCCTTCGGAAGGGCGGACGTGGAGATAAGGGGACTGGGGGGGAGGGGCAGGAAGGTGATGGTTTTGGTGGACGGAAGGCCTGTGAAGATGGGGCTCTTCGGCTGCACCATAACCCATTCCTTGCCCCTCGACAACGTAGAACGCATAGAGGTGGTGAGGGGGCCACTTTCTGTGCTTTACGGCTCGGATGCCTTAGGTGGTGTGATAAACATAATAACGAAAAAGCCCACAAAACCGGTCCAGGTGGATTATGCACTCTCGTACGGAAGCTTCGACACGTACGTGCAAAGGCTCCGAGCAGGGGGAAGCAGAGGGCGCCTGAGCCTTTATGCGACGGCAGATAAAAGGAAAAGCCGCGGACATCTCCCCAGTTCATCCTACGACGGAAGCGACTATACGCTTCGTATGGGCTATAAGCTCGCTGAGGGATTAGATGCAGCCTTGAGCTGTAAGTATTTCAAGGGTCATAAAGAGGAACCTTTGAGGGCCAACGAGATAGACACCCTAAATGCGTGGAACGACTACGAAAGGGGGGCCCTGGACCTATCGCTTTCGGGGAGGTTCAAGGGATGGGAACTTATGGCGAAGGTCTATAAGAACCTCGGGGAACACGAATTCTCGGACGGTTGGCACTCGAGGGACTTCACGGACGGAGCCATAGTCCACGGCTCGGGAAGACCTTTCTCGGGCAACACCCTCACAGCAGGGTTCGAGTTCAGAAGGCAGGGAGGAAGGAGCTTTAACTGGCCCAAGGGGAAGTGGGACAAAAGCGAATATGCCATCTTCCTTCACGACGAGCAGGTGCTTTTCGATAAGGCCATATTTACGCTCGGGGGCAGGTACAACTACGACGATGCCTCCGGAGGGAGCTTCTGCCCCCAGGTAGGGCTCGTAGTCCACATCAAGGAGGGGGCCTCCATCCGAGCCTCCATCAACAAGGGGTTCCGCTCCCCACAGATAAACGAACTTTACATGTTCCCCCCTCACAACGAGGACCTGAAGCCCGAGGAAGTGTGGAATTACGAGGTCGGGCTTTCGGGAAGGATCGAGGACGTGGAGGCCGAGCTTGTAGGCTACAGGATGAAGGGCGAGAACATGATACAGCTTGAGAAGAACCCAAATCCCCCTCCGAAGTTTAAGTTTCAGAACACGGGGAGCTTCGATTTCAAAGGTATAGAACTTAACGTAAGGGCGAGGATGGCCGAAGGACTTTTGGGGACGTTTTCCTATACTTACTTGGACCCGGGAGATATGACTAAGGGTAGGCCAGGGGATAAGTTGGATATGTCCTTAAAGTACAGCAGGAGGAAGCTTTCCCTCTCCGTCAAGGGCCAGTACGTCTGGGACTACTTCGCTGCGGACGGGAGGAAGGAGAAGATTCCGGATTACTTCGTCGCCGATGCCAAGCTGAGCTACGAGCTTCTCCCGGGATTCCTCGGATTTTTGGCCGTGGACAACATCTTCGACGCCGATTACAAGGTCTACGCCGACCTGCCGGGAGGGAAGGCCGGGCTCTACAAGATGCCCGGAAGGGCCGTTACGGTCGGCCTAAGCCTTAAGCTCTGAGGGAATCGGGCCAGATGTAGGTCCGATGGCGTCTCGTCTCTTGTGGTGTTACAAAAATCGAAAAAGTAACATCATCTCCCGGGGTAAGCAGATGAGGCGATGGACCAAGAGGGAATGCCCGAACTGCGAAGCCGAGATCGGGGTCGCTTTCTCCGGAGGGAGGTTCGAGCCTAAGGCGGTGCGTTGCCCGGGATGCGGCTCCCTCGTCCTCGTATGTCCGGACGGGTGCATCTTAGAGGCCATCACGTCCCTGGACCCTCTGAGGAGCAAGTCCTTCTGGAAGGCCCACGGCAAGACGACAGATGGACCAGGTAAGATATTGTTTTTTAGGATAAAGGAGGGATAAGTTGGAACGGGAGGGCGAAGGACATCCCATACTCCTGAAGCTGGAAAGCTTGAAGGGCGAATTTAGGAGGGTGGTGGACGTCGGATGCGGGAAGGGGGAGCTTCTGTTCCGGATGGAGGAGAAGTTCGGGGTAAGGGGGATAGGCGTGGACAAGAAGCCCTCCGAGATATATGCTGCCGCATCCAAGAGGGGGCCCTCCGGCAAGCTTTCCTTCCTCGTCCAGAGGGCGGAGGAGCTTGGATTTGCGGATGGGTCGTTCGATGTGGCCGTATCGTCATTCAGCGTGCACGAGTTCGAAGACCAGCTTTCGGGGCTTAGGGAGATCTTCCGGGTGCTGGGGGACGGCGGGACGTTCGTCTGCTTAGATTGGACCAAGGGCGTGAAAGTGGCGCCGGGTCAGCGCCCCCTTTCGCCCGAGGAGATGGAGGAGCTTTGCAGGGAAGCGGGCTTCGAAGATGTTTTCGTAAGGCCTTTGGACGAAGAAAGGATATTGTGCATAGCTAAGAAGCCAACCCCAAGCCGAAGGAGGTAAAGATGAAGCGTGCTAGGTCGGTCCGGAAGGCGATCTGGGCCCTTGCGGCCGTGCTCGTCCTTGGAGGCATCGGATGGGCTGAGACCGGGACCATATCCGGGAAGGTGAGGGATAAGGACACGGGGGAGCCCCTGCCCGGAGCGAGCGTGATCGTGGAGGGGACCAAGCTCAGGACCGTGACCGAGGATGATGGAAGTTACAGGATAGAGGGCATCCCTGCAGGGACTTACTCCGTGACGGCCAAGATGGTAGGTTATATGCCTCTGACGACGAAGGTCACGATCGGGACGGGCGAAAGTGCGGTCCTCGACTTCGACATGGTCTCCGTGGCCATCTGGATGAAGGGGATAGTTGTGACCGCCACCAGGACCGAAAGTCCCGTAGAGGACGTCCCTGCCAGCACGATCCTGATCGCCGAAGAAGATGCGACCAGGGTCAGCGCCATGGACGTAGATGACGTGTTGAGGATGTATCCCGGGATAGATGTGGAAAGGCCCAACGGCTTTTTGGGAAGGGGTAGGGTGTCCTTAAGGGGCGTGGGGAACGAACCCGGAAGGACTTTGATATTGGTGGACGGCGCCCCCATGAACAAGGCCGATACCGGGTCCTTCAACTGGAACAGGGTCCCCCTCTGCGACGTACAGAGGATAGAGATAATAAAGGGACCCGTATCGGCACTTTACGGTTCCAACGCTATGGGCGGCGTGATAAACATCATCACCAAGAAACCTTCCGAAGGATTCTCCGCGGAGTTGAGGCCCCTGTATGGAAGCCTTAACACATTGGGATGTGACCTCGTACTGCTCGGCAAGAGGGACAGGCTCGGGCTTAAGCTTTCGGCCTCGTACTTGGCCAGCGACGGATATATATCGGAGCCTCCCGAGGAGAGGGACGAATATACCATCAAGAGGGACCTGAAGCAGTCCACAGTATCGTGCAGGATGAGCTACGATCTGAGCGAAAGTTCGACCGTAAGCGTCGGATATTCCAGGTTCGACGACCACAGAGGGGAGGGGAAGAGGTACCGCCACGAAGAGGGGGTATACAGGCGATGGGACACCGATGCCTTCGACTTGGAGTACCGGACGAGGGGGAAGTTCCCCTTGGAATTTAAGACGAAACTTTACTGTAATGTGGAGCATTACTATTGGAACAGGGAGAAGATGAAGAAGGGGAAGTATACCTGGTACGAGGTGACCGTCCCTAGGGTGGACGGGGGGGCGATGATCCAGGCTTCATTCGACACGGACTTCGGCGGGGCCGAAGGGGTCCTCACATCTGGTCTGGATTACAGGTACGGAAGTGTACATGGAGAGGATGCCTACCGGATCAAGAAAGACCGACCCTCGGACCTCAAGATCACAAACCGAGGCAAGCAGCAGACCTTCTCCTTCTTCGTCCAGGAATGCCTTAAGACCTCCCGCATGAACATCCTCCTCGGGGGCCGATACGATCTCATAAGGAGCTACGATGGGAGATTTGAGGACCCCTCCGGATTCCTTCCCAGCGAGAGGTACGGGGAGAAGAGATGGAAGGGATTTACCCCGAGGCTCGGCCTGGTCTACCTGCCGAGGGAGGGCACACGGCTTTGGGCTTCCGTGGGAAGCGCCTTTCGGGCTCCCATACTCGACGACCTCTACAGGAACGGCATATTTAGGGGCAGGATCTATAAGGCCAATCCCGAACTGGAGCCGGAGACGATAACTTCGGCTGAGGTCGGGGTAGAGCACAGAATTGGAAAGGCATTCAAGGTTAGGCTCAGCGCGTACTATAGCGTAGGTAGGAACTACTTCTACCCCGTCAAGGTGGGGAAGGACCCGGACACCGGCAGGGACCTCTACCAGCGCCAGAACATCGGTAAGGTGAAGATATACGGCCTGGAACCCGAGCTAAGTTACAGTCCAACGGAAGGGCTGCGGTGCTTCGCCAACGCGACCTTGAACAGCTCCAAGATAGCCGAATTTAGACCTAGGCCCGAGCTGGAGGGCAAGTACCTCGAATACACGCCCAAGTTCAAGGCCAACGTCGGCATCCTTTACGCCGATCCCAAGCTCTTCGCTGTCGGCCTCATATGGAGGTACGTCGGGAAGGTGTACGTCGACCCCGAAAATACCGGAAAGATCGACCCGTATTATGTGGTTGACCTGAAGCTGTCGAGGCAGATCGGCCGGTATGGGGAAGTGTCCGTGAGCGTTAAGAACTTATTGGACAGGGAATACTTGGAAAGGGAGGATTCCCTCGACCCCGGCAGGTTGGTCACATTCTCGGTGAAGCTGAAGTATTGAGGGGATGAGCTGCGATGCTCGGAGGTCGGCCGAGCGAAGCTAAGTGGATGCCATTCGGGTTCCTTCCCCTTCAGACGGCCTTTTTGGCGTCCATGGTCGCCGTCGACTTCGCCTTCGGCCTTGTGGTGAAGAACGTCCTGGCCCCCACACATATCCTCTCCGTGGTGCGGATAGACATGGTGATCCCGGTGATGCTGATGTTGACCGCGCGGAAGGTCGTGGATCGCTTCGGCACCCTGATCCTCTATCAGGCCGTCTGGGGGACCTTCGCACTGTTCGCCATGCCGGCCGCTTTGGGGTTGCCGGGCATCCTGAAGCTTCCCCCTGTCCTTCTACAGGGACTCGTGATGGATTCCCTCATGTCCATACTGAAGCGACGCCACAGGGCGCGCTTTATCCTCGCCGCACTTTCCGGAGGGGTGATCGGTTCCCTTTGTTCCTTCTCCTTGAAGGTAGCTTTGGGGATGCCCTGGACCGATCTGATCCGATGGCTGTTCGGGGTCCAATTGTTCACCGGCATGTTCGTCTGGGCTGCAGGGGCCGCCTTGGCCCTTATGGTGTGGGAACGGATAAAGGACACCCAGATGGTCAAGAGGCTTACGTATGTCCCTTCGGATTGAGGTCAGGAAGCTGGACTTCACGGCGGGGGACACCGGGGAGAAGGTCCTCAGCGATGTCTCCCTGGAGCTTGGCCCTGTCCGAAGGATCGCCATCGTAGGACCTTCCGGTTCGGGCAAGACCACCTTTTGTTATCACCTCGCCGGCATCCACCCTTGGGCCTTGGTGGGAAGGTCCCGGGGATCGGTCTCACTGTGGAAGGAGGGCCTCCGCGTAGGGATGGTCTTCCAGAATCCGGAGAACCAGATGTTCTGTCCCACGGTCCTCGATGAGGTCTCCTTCGGAGGCTCCTCCGGGCGTGAAAGCGTGCTTCGGGCCCTCGCCGCGGTGGGGCTCGAAGGATACGAAGGCAGGGAGATATCCTCGCTTTCGTTCGGCCAAAAACAGCGGGTCGTAATAGCTGCCTTCCTCGCCACAGGGCCGGACCTCCTCATCTTGGACGAGCCGACCAACAACCTGGACCCCGTCGCCGCCGGAGGCTTGTTCGATGTCCTTTCGGAAGTCGAGGGGACGGTCATAGTCGTGGAACACGACTTGGAACGCGTCGCCGGATGGGCCGATGTGGTCGTGGAGATGGACCGTGGGAAGGTGATAGGATGGGGAAGGCCGGAGGAGCTGTTCGCCCGTTCTAGCTGCCGTCCGCGGGCGATGGCCTTTGCGGATGCCTTAGCGTGTAAATACGGGCTTGAGCCTCCCCCGAGGTCCCTCCCTTCGCTGCGGGGTTGGGCCGAAGGCCTCAGAGGAAGGCTGAGGCCCCTCTCACCCCTCCCGAGGCCTTCTCCGGGTGCGGAACTTTTGAGGGTTGAGGAGCTTGAGGCAGGATATCTCGACGCTCCCGTGCTTTCCGACGTATCCTTCGTCCTGCGGGAGGGGGAAATTGTTGCGGTGCTCGGCCTCAACGGTGCGGGAAAGACCACGCTTCTGAAGTGTATAGCCGGCGTTCTAAGGCCCCGTCGGGGCAGGGTCCTCCTGCGGGGCGAGGATGCGACGGGAAGGCCACCAGAGGACCTCTTCGGAGCGGTGGGTCTGGTGTTTCAGAACCCCGACTACCAGATCTTCGAGGCCACCGTGGAGGCAGAATGTGCGTTCTGTCTTCGCGACGGACTATCCCCCGGAGAAAGGAAAAGGAGGGTCGGGCGATGGCTGGAGCTGATGGGGATCGGCCACCTCAGGGACCGCCATCCCCTGAGCTTAAGCTACGGGGAAAAGAGGAGGCTCACGCTCGCCTCGATCCTCGTGGCCGAACCCGAGGTCATCCTTTTGGACGAGCCCACCACAGCTTTAGACGAGGGGAACCTTTCGTGCTTGAGGGATGTCCTGCTCCTGCTGGCCAGAAGGTATGGAAAGGGTCTCCTGATCACCACCCACGATCTGGATTTCGCTTTGGACGTGGCAGATCGCCTGATAATCCTTGAAGAAGGCAAGGTAGTAAAAGACAAAGCTCTGGAGGAAGTCCGTGCGGAGGACCTGACC
>QNCW01000131.1 GCA_003645885.1 Candidatus Latescibacterota bacterium
AACCTGAGAAGGCCGAATGCTAACGATGTAACGGGGACGTTCAATCGTTCCAGGAACGTTGTTCCGATGTCCGGGCTCTGCACGAGGTGCGTTGACGGATGTAAAGGGGGATGTGAGGTCTGGTTGGCATCGTTCAGGGGAAGGGAGGTGTTGTATCCACAGCCCTTCGGGGAGATAACAGCAGGAGCGGATAAGGACTATCCTGTGGACTACTCCCACCTGAGCATTCAGGGCTATGCGAGGGGAGCAAGGGGCTTGGAAGGTGAAGCCGGTCCTGACGAGGCTATCTTTTCGAACGTTGATACTACGACGGAATATGGATGGGAGAAGAAAGTAAAGATGCTCCTTCCCATCTTCACAGGGGCGTTGGGCTCCACCGAGATAGCTCGCAGGAACTGGGAACATTTTGCGGTAGGCGCTGCTATTTCGGGCATTACGATAGTATGTGGAGAAAATGTATGTGGTGTGGACCCCGAACTTGAGCTCGATTCAGGAAAAGTAAAGAAATCGCCTGAGATGGATCGTAGGATAGAGGTGTATAAAAGGTTTCATGAGGGATATGGGGAGATACTCGTTCAGGCAAACGTTGAAGATACGAGGCTTGGCGTTCCCGAATATATCGCAAGTAAACATAACCTCGAGACGATCGAACTCAAATGGGGGCAGGGAGCAAAGAGCATAGGCGGCGAGATAAAGGTAAAGACGATAGAAAGAGCGATCGAACTTAAGAGGAGAGGATATATCGTCTTACCTGATCCCGAAAATCCAGCAATTGGAGAAGCCTATAAGAAAGGGGGTATCAGGGAGTTTGAGAGGCATTCGAGGCTCGGGTTCGTCAGTAAGGAATCCTTCTTGGAAGAGGTGGATAGGCTGAGGAGCATCGGATTCAAGAGGATCACCCTGAAGACAGGCGCTTACTCCGCCGTTGACCTTGCGATGGCGTTGAGGTTCGGAGCGGAGGCGAAGCTCGACTTGATCACGATAGATGGTGCACCGGGAGGAACGGGAATGAGCCCATGGCCGATGATGAACGAGTGGGGGATCCCCACGTTCTACCTCGAGTCTTTGACCTATCAATTCTGCAGGAAACTGGAAGAAAGGGGCTTCAGAGTTCCCGATATCGCTATTGCTGGTGGTTTTTCCACCGAAGACGGGATATTCAAGGCGATAGCCTTAGGAGCTCCTTATGTGAAGGCGGTATGTATGGGAAGGGCACTGATGATTCCGGGGATGGTGGGCAAGAATATTGGGAAATGGATAAAAGAGGGCAATTTGCCAAAAAACGTCTCCAAGTACGGGAATAGCGTGGAGGAAATCTTCATCTGCTACGAAGAGTTGAGGAGCAAGTATGGAAGCGAAATTGAAAATGTACCCTTAGGGGCAGTGGCTATGTATACATTCTGCCAGAAGATAAAATTGGGGTTGCAACAATTGATGGCAGGCAGCAGAAACTTCAAAATTTCGACGATATCTCGCAGCGACCTGATGGCTTTAACCGAGGAGGCAGCGAAGGTTTCGGGAATTCCATATGTGATGGAAGCTCATAGGGAGGAGGCAGAAAAGATCTTGGAAGAATGACACGCCCGCAACTTCTTTTGTCCGCAAATTCGGCTTGATGTTCAAAAGCGTACCGGGAGGCGTTTGAAGAGGCAATAGTGTACGCCTAAATAACACTTACGATGGAGAACCTTCTGTAGGCTTGCATAGATCCCTTCCGGGCAAGAGGCGGAGCCTAAGTTCCGCCCTTTTTACATTGTGAAAGGAGGGAACATGTCCGTCAAATATTTCAAGTTCGACGGCCGTCCTAAGTTTATCCTTGGTATAAACTACCAGAGCGCCGAGTTCGGTCACCTTCCGGAGCTATGGGAGGACGAAAGCTGCGAGGAGATAGTGGACAGGGACTTCAGGCATCTGAAGGAACTCGGAGTCGTGGCTGTAAGGATACAGTCAGCCAAGTTTCACAGGGATAAGACCTTCTCCACGATCCTCAAGTTCGCCAGGAAGTACGGGCTCTATTTGGTCCCCAACTTCGGCCTCGGGGACCTCATGCAGGGCGATAGGTGGTTCTACGCCCAGGGTAGTGGAATATTGAAGCTGGAGGGGGAAGGGGGGACGAAGTTCAAACACGAGCAGGAGGACCCGTTCGTCGAGCCCTCGGTCTCCCGACAGGAGGCGTACATAAGGGCCGTGCTCGGCAGGTACAGGGACGAGGACATGATCTTAGCGTGGGACATATGCAACGAGCCGAGCTATGCGCTCTACGGAGGAAGTTCCTTGAAGTACGCCCAATATTGCGGCAAGGATTCGAGGACGGCCAGGGAGGTAACGACCCTCTGGGCCAAAAGGCTCTACCGCGCAGCGAAGGAGGCCGACCCGAACCATCCCATCACCGTAGGGGTGGACCATTCGGTCGTGGTCATGGATACGGGATTCGACATTGTGGGCTTCTCCGAGGCCAACGACCTTATGAGCACGCATGTGTACAGCCGCAACGTTGCAGGGTACATAATGGTGGACGGCGCCTGCTCCCTGAGGGATACCTATGTCACCCCGTTCGTAATCCGCTTCTCCCAGATAACGGGAAGACCGGTCGCCCCAGGGGAGTGCGGGAACAACAGCTACGTTATGTCGGAGGAACTACAGGGCCGCTGCTACAGGGTGATGCTGTACTCGAGCCTCGTCAACGGAGCTGTGGGCGTCTTTCCCTGGTGCTTCCACGAATACGACCTTTCCTCCCCCAAGCTCCGCAGCACTTACGACGGTGGGCCTTCAGAGGCCGAGTTCGGGATCGTAAGGCCCGACCACACCGAGAAGCCTGCAGCCTTGGAACTCAAAAAGTTCGGGGAGGTGGTGGACCGGATAGACTTCTCGAAGTTTCGACCTGCCGAACCGGACGTGGGGATACTGGTCCCGGAGTCTTACTACGATTTCCTGTACGAGCACAGGGCCTCCCTCTTCAACGCCTTCGTGCTGGCGAAGGAGGCCCACCTGAACGTGTCCATGGTCCGGGCTGGGGGCCTGAAGGACTTGAGGATGCTTGTAGTCCCGACCACCCACCTTAAGGTCTCGGAGATGGAGGGGATAAGGGAGTTCGTGGAGGCGGGAGGGTACGTGCTCCTTTCGGTCACCGACGCCTTGGGGGGGAGGATATCCTACTTGAGGGACGTGGTGGGGTTCGTGGTCGAGGATTACATACCCGGTCCTCCCGAGGTAGAGTTCACTTTCTTGGAGGACTTCGGGGTAGTGAACAAGGGTTCAAGGATGCGGTACTTCTCCGACACCTGGACGTATTACGTCTCCCACGAGAAGCCCGAGAACGAGCGGCAGTACTTCTCGGTGCTGAGGCCCACGACGGCTCAGGTCTTAGCCGTAGACGGGGAGGGAAGGCCCTGCGTGCTCTGGAACCGGTACGGAAGGGGAGGGGTCCTTTGCTTCGCCTTCGGTGTCGAGTACTACCTCTCCAACATGCCGGACGTGTACCTCAGGGACAGGACTTACGAGATATATAGATCCCTGGCCCTCGAGGCCGGCGTCCCGTTCCCCGTCGACTGCGACGACCCTTTCGTGGAGGTCGGAAGGCTCGTGGCCGAAGGGGAGGAGCTGGTCTTCCTGATAAACCATGAAAGGAGGCAGATGGACTTCGTCGTGCGCTTCGAAGGGGAACCCAGAAGGGTGCGAAACTTCGTCACGGGAGAGGTTGTCCTGGAGGGGGGGTCCTCCTTCGCGGACCGGCTGGAGGAGAACGGGGTCAAGGTGTACCTGGTGTCCCTATGAAAGGAGGGGGAGGATGGGAACGCTCAGGAAGATAAGGCAGATGAAGGAGAGCTGGTCCGAGCTCGCACCCGGACAGATAATAGCCCAGCCGAACCTCAGGCCCATAGTCTCCCAGGGAGGATACCACCTCGAGGGGAGCAAGCAGGCCCTGATCTGGACGAACTCCCAGAAGCTCAGGGGCTCGTTCCAGGTGGTGGACGTCGAGGAGGATGAGGTGGTCTACGAGGGAGTCCTTAGGGATGTGGGAGACCACATATGGGGCGGGAACACGCTGATAGCGGACTTTTCCGACCTCAAAGCCCCCGGAAGGTACAGGATAAGGCCCAGGGTGGAAGGGACCGAGTCCCTTCTGGACTCCTTCACTTTCCCGATAGGACCCTCGCTCTACCTGGACCTCGCCGAGAGGGGAGCGAGGTGGTTCTACTACCAGCGGTGCGGTACCGAGGTCCCCGGATGGCATCCGCCCTGCCACACCGACGACGCCATCCTCGACGGGAAGTCCTACGACGCAACCGGAGGCTGGCACGATGGCGGGGATTACAACAAATGGTCCCACTACTCCTACTACGGCCTCTTCGCCCTGCTTGAGCTTTACGAGGCCTTCCCCGACCGCTGGGAGGTGGACGGCCTTCCGTACCCCTTGGAAGAGGCGGTCTGGGAGGCGGAATATGTGAGGAAGGTTCAGCTCGAAGACGGGGTCCTCCTATCGGCCGTAGGAGGGAGGGAGGACCCCTGGTTCTGGGAGGGGGCGCCGGAGAAGGAGCCCACAAGGAGGCTGTCCGCAGACTACGGGGGGAGGAGCTACGGGAACACCACCCTCGTGGGAGCTGCGATGGCGAGGCTCGCCAGGGTCCTTAGGTCCTTGGGATACGATGAGGACAAGGTGCAGGAGTACATCAAGGTAGCAGAAAGGGGGTACAGGAGGGGCTACAACGCAGATTTCTCGGAGGTCCCGGACGAGGATAAAGGTTCCTACCTGGACACACAGGCCGGCCTCCTCTTGGCGGACATAGAGTTCGAGGGTCTCACCGGAGACGAGGGATATAGAGTGGACGCCAGGAGGAGGGTCGAGGCGATACTTTCCGCCCAGGACGAAAGGGGGTTCTTCTATTCGGACTACGAGGGGACCAGGCCCTGTCGGGGGAGGGGGTTCCACCTCTTCGCCCTGTACAAGTTCCTGAGCACATATCCGGACGATCCCCTCGGACCTAAGATAGTGGATGCCTTCGCCAGATGGGCCGAGTTCTGGGAGCCCTTCGCAAGGCTCTCGCACTTCGGTCAGATGGGAGGTCCCGACCGGGACGGAAGGCCCAGGAACCTGCCCCCCTGGACCTGCAACATCCACATAGCCAGGGCTGGCTGGGCCATGGCGACGGCCGCTATGTTGTTGGACAGGAGGGACTACTTGGAAATAGCAGAGCGGCAGATACATTGGATAGTAGGGTACAACCCCTTAGAGGTGTCCATGATGGCTGGCCTCGGAAGGGGACCGGGCTGTTACCACACGAGGCTTGCGTCCTGCGAGGGCCACGAGGACGGGGTGGTTCCCGGAGGGATACTGAACGGGATAGAGGGGAGCGACGGAGGGGTGGTGGAACTCGGGGACAGGAGGACGGGGAACCTGGTGATAGGGGATCACCTCCCCCTGGACTACCCCCTCATGGACATGGACACGTACGGCTGGACATATGCGTACCTTACCAACGAGTACTGGGTGCCGAACAACGGGTGGTTCGTGTTAGCTGCCGTCCAATTGGAGAGGGCCGTGGCTTCGAGGTACAGCGATGCGACGAGGGGATGCTTCTGAAGGAGTTCATGGAGAACGAGATGGTAGAGGGCGTCCGCTCGAAGGGGCCGGGCAGTAAAGGCCTTGGCCTGCTGAGGTGTGTGATGGAGATGTAATGGCCGAGGAGACATCCGATGACGGGCAGGGAGAAGATGGAAGCTGCCTTCTCAGCAGGAGGCACTCCCGAGATACCCGCAGTTGTCCCTTACGAGGACATATTCATAAGGGACCATTGGGACGAGCTTACGGACCTTCCCTGGTGGTACCGTGAAGCACCGGACCTTGAACTTCAACTGGCGTGGCAGAGGAAGGTCATAGCCGAGGTGGGCCAGGACTGGTTCCGCCTTCCGAAGGGGAGCAGCCGGAAGGAGAGGGAGGAAATCTTCATAGAGGAAAGGCCGGAAGGTGTATACAGGGTGAACAGGAGGACGGGCGAAAGGGAAAGACTCAGGAGGCCTCCGGTCGGAGGGGAAGTAATACCGGGAGGCTCCCGTCCGCTCCCCGAGGACTTCGAAGATGTGGAGGATGCCATCCCTCCCCCGGACGACTCCCCTCCGGATTCCGTGCTCAGGGATGGGAGGGGCGACTTGGCCGGACGGCTCTTGGAGGAGTTCGGAGGGACGTTCCTCCCGTATTCCCCGGTGGACTCGCCCCTCTGGAGCTGCTACAGCTTATGGGGGTTCGAGGGGCTCATGGTGATGGTGGGCACGAAGCCGGAGCTCGTGAAGTTCGCCTGTGAGAGGTTCCTGGCCCATGCCGTAAGGAGCGTGAGGGAGTGGGCCCTGCTTGGGAGCAGGGCGGTGTGGATAGAGGAATGCATGACCGACATGATATCCCCGGCAGCCTTCAGGGAACTGAGCCTTCCGTATGCTCGCAGGCTCGTGGATGAGATCAGGGACCTCGGCATGAAGAGCATATATTATTTCTGTGGGAATCCCTTCGACAGGTGGGATGAGGTACTTTCGGTGGGGGCGGATGCCCTGGCGTTCGAGGAGAGCAAGAAGGGCTTCAGGATAGATATAGAGGATGTTGTGGAGAGGGTGAGGGGGCGGTTCGTGGTGTTCGGAAACTTGGACGCTATGGGATTGTTGGAGAGGGGGTCGGACGCGGAACTGAGGCAGGAGATATCCAGGCAGATAGCTGCTGGCAGGAGGAACAAGGGGAGGTTCGTCATGAGCCTGGGGAGCCCCGTCACTCCGGGGACGCCTGTAGGGAGGGTAAAGCTTTACTGCGAGCTCGTGCACGAGCTCGGGAGGTGAAGATGTCCGTCGTGGTGGACATGAGGTGGAGATCGAGCCCGAGGACTAAGAGCCATCGTTTTACAGCTTGAGGAGGAGATATGGCCGGAGCATGCGAGCTATACTTAGGCGGTCACGAGGT
>QNCW01000132.1 GCA_003645885.1 Candidatus Latescibacterota bacterium
ACACCACATACTTGAAGCTATATCCAGAATAGAGCGGTACGTCCACGGCAAGACCTTTGAGGAGTTCCTGCGGGACGAACTGCTTCAGGACGGCGTCATCCGCCAACTGAGCATCATAGGGGAGGCGGCGAGGAGGGTCTCCGAGGACCTGCAGCGGGTCTATCCAGAGGTTCCCTGGAAGGACATAATAGGCATGCGGAACATCATCGTACACGATTACTTCGGGGTTGACCTCGGAGAGGTGTGGAGGACGGTCCAAAACGACCTACAGCCCTTAAAGGCTCAGATCGTCCGGGCCTTGGAGGCACTGGAGGAAGGACCATGTCCGAGCTAAGCGTAGGTTCCATCGTCCGGTGCCGGGAGAGGGAATGGATCGTGCTCCCTTCCCCGGACCCAGAGGTTATCCTCCTCCGTCCATTAACCGGGGGAGATGAAGAGATATGCGGGATTCACAGGAGACTGTCCATCCTGGGGCTGGACCGGATAGAACCGGCACATTTCCGGCTGCCGAGCCCAGATGACGCCGGAGATATTATAGCGGCGGAGCTGTTATGGAACGCCGCCAGACTTACCCTTCGGGACGGAGCCGGTCCGTTCCGATCGCTGGGAAGGGTCTCATTCCGGCCCAGAGCCTATCAGTTCGTGCCGATGTTGATGGCGCTCCGACTCCATCCTGTCAGGATGTTGATAGCCGACGACGTTGGGATAGGTAAGACGATAGAAGCTCTACTCATAGCTCGAGAGCTTTTGGACAGAGGCGAGATAGGACGCATCTGCGTCCTGTGCCCCCCGTACCTATGCGACCAGTGGCAGAAAGAGATGCGGGAGAAGTTCCACATAGACGCCGTGGTGATCCGATCCGGCACGGTCGGTCGGCTTGAGAAGGGGCTGACCGGCGATCACAGTGTGTTCGGCTATTACCCCCATATCGTCGTCAGCATAGACTATGCGAAATCCGAGCGACATCGGGCGAATTTCGTCCAACACTGCCCCGAATTCGTGATCGTGGACGAGGCCCACGGCGCGGCGAAACCCTCGGGAAGGTCCAAAATCCAGCAACAACGCCACGAGCTACTCTGTGAGCTTGCGGACGACCCGGACCGACATCTTGTACTCCTGACCGCCACTCCGCACAGCGGCGTCGAAGAATCGTTCCTCTCGCTCTTGGGCCTTCTCAGATCTCAGTTCGCCCGACTGAACCTGTACCGTCTGAGCGAGGACGAGCGAGGTGAGCTGGCCCGGCATTTCGTCCAGCGCCGCCGGGCGGACGTCGTCAGGTGGCTCGGGGAGGAAACCCCGTTCCCGAAACGGGAGAGCGAGGAAGTAGGATACACCCTTTCCCAGCGATACCGGGAGCTTTTCCAACAGGTGTACGAGTTCAGCCGGGAACTCGTCCGGACAGGGGAGACCCTCAAGGGATGGAGAAGGAGGATACGGTTCTGGGCAGCTCTATCGCTGCTGAGATGCGTTATGTCCAGCCCTGCTGCTGCGGTCGCCGCCTTAGAAGCTCGGATGCGAAGGTTGGAAAGCGAGCCTGTAGAGGAGGAAACCCCCGACGAGCTGTATGCACCTTACATCTACGAACCGACGGATGAGGAGGTCATAGATGCCCAACCGACGCACATAATTGAGGAGAGCGAGGCAGAACTGACCGAAAGCGAGCGGAGGCGCCTCAGGAGGTTCGCCCGGACGGCTGCCGAGCTTATGGGCACCGATGAGGATCGGAAACTCGCCAGATGCACCGAGGTAGTCTTCAGGCTCCTCGAAGAGGGTTACCATCCCATCGTCTGGTGCAGGTATATACCAACCAGCGATTATGTCGCTCGGGAGCTCGAAAGGAGGTTATGCCCCCGATTCCCGGACCTCAGGGTCATCTCCATCACTGGAACCCTGCCGGAAGAGGAACGTCGCATGCGGGTGGAGGAGTTATCGCATCACACTCCCAGGGTGCTCGTAGCCACCGACTGTCTGAGCGAGGGGATAAACCTTCAGGAACATTTCACCGCCGTGGTCCACTACGACCTGCCCTGGAACCCCAACAGGCTTGAACAACGTGAGGGACGGGTGGACAGGTTCGGCCAGCCGGCTAAGAAAGTCAAGGCAGTCCTGCTCTATGGCAAAGATAACCCCGTGGATGGAGCTGTGTTAGATGTGCTCCTGCGGAAGGCCAAGGAGATATATAGGACCTTAGGCATCTCAGTGCCCGTCCCTATGGACAGCGAGACGGTGATGGAAGCTGTGCTCAGGGCGCTTTTCCTCCGTGCAGAACCTAAGCAGTTAACGCTTTTCGACGATGTGAGGGATATACACGAGCGATGGGACAGATCCGCCGAACGGGAGAGGGAAAGCCGAACCCGGTTCGCCCAAAGGGCGATCAAGCAGGAGGAGGTGGAGAAGGAACTTAGGGAAACCGATTCGGTTCTCGGGGACCCGGAGACTGTCCGCCGCTTCGTCCTCAACGCTTGTCAACGATTTGATATGACGGTCATACCCAATTCCGACGGCACGTATACGATCGCAGACCTCAGCCGGCTTCCGGACCGCATCCGTTCGTCCGCCCCTCAAATTGAAAGCTGGCGGATCACCTTCGACACTCCTGCGCCCGAGGGGGCCACATACCTCGGACGGAACCATCCGTTCGTAGCCGCCTTAGCACAGTATCTGTTGGAAGCTGCTTTGACCGAAGGGAATAAAGCTCCTGTGAGCCGGTGTGGGGTCCTCAGGACACGAGCGGTAGACCGCCGGACGGTTTTGATGCTCCTGCGCCTGAGGTTCCTGCTGGAACAACCAGAGGGACCTGAACTCCTCGCCGAAGAAGTGTTCGTAACCGGCTTCCGGGGATTCCCACCCGACAGGTTAGAGTGGATTCCGGATGGGGACGCCCTGAACCTGCTCCGCTTGGCCCAGCCCGAAAGCAACGTCCCGGCGACCGAAAGGAGGGAGGTGCTCGAGGAGGTGTTGGGGTGGTGGAAAGATATACAGGAACCTCTTGAAGATATCGTCGCCCAAAGGGCTCGAAAACTTGAGGAAGCCCATCGCCGGATTCGTTCCTCGGCGCAGATGCCTCGGCGTGGGCTTAAAGTTCGCCCTCAGCTTCCCCCGGACCTCTTAGGCGTTCTGGTGCTTTTGCCCGTGCCGAAGGGGGTGGGAAGATGACCCGTTTCCCGAGCCTGAAACTTGAGGGTGGGTTGATAGCGGCGGATATCGTGGACCAGATCGCCGATGGAACCGCACAGGGACAGAAACCCAGGGACTTCGGGCTGGAAAGGCGACACCTTACGGACGAGATAGCCGCAGTCTGGGCGGAAGCACGCCAACATTGGAAGGCTTTCCAGCACAGGCTTCAGAACCTGCCCGGGGACGACCCGTCCGCTACCAGCACCACCAGAAGCCAATGGGTCATACCGCTGCTCGGACTTTTAGGCTATGACCTCACCTATATGCCCCGTGCCGCCGTAGTAGACGGCAGAAGCTTTGCGATATCCCACCGAGCAGGACCTGATGAATCCCATCCGCCGGTCCACATCGTGAGCTGTCTCCAGTCCCTCGACAGGCGCCTCGAATCCGGAAGGCCCCGCCTTGCCCCCCACAGCCTCCTCCAGGAGTATCTGAACCGCACGGAGCACCTCTGGGGGGTCGTCACAAACGGATACACCCTCCGCCTGCGCAGGGACTCCCAACTTATAAGCCGATCTGCATACATTGAGTTCGACTTGAAGGAGATGATGGAAGGTGAGCGGTTCTCGGATTTCGCCCTTTTCTACCGGCTCGTCCATAGGTCCAGGTTGCCCCGCACCTTTGAGGATGCCCCCGATTGCTGGCTTGAAAAGTACCACCAGCTTACGATCGAACAGGGCGGACGGGTGCGAGATAAACTTCGGGATGGCGTGGAGGAGGCTCTCAAGACCTTCGCCAACGGTTTCCTCACACATCCCCGGAATAGGGCTTTGCGTGATGAAGTGGAAAGCGGAAGGCTCTCCCCCGAGGAATTCTATAAGCAGTTGCTCAGGCTTATCTACAGGTTGCTGTTTTTGATGGTCGCAGAGGAGCGGAACCTCATAACCGATAACGAGACTTACCTCCAACATTACAGCGTCTCCCGTCTTAGAAGGCTCGCCGAAGTCCGTTCTGCCTATAACGACTACGACGACCTGTGGCTCGGCTTCCAGACCGCGCTGCGCCTCTTCAGAGACGAGAGGATCGGAGGGGAACTCGACATCAAGCCCTTAGATGGCGGATTGTTCATGTCATCCTCCACCCCTAATTTGGAAGGATTACACCTGAGCAACAGGGACTTCCTAAGCGGAATCTGGTTCCTTTCCATGTATCGTGAGGACGAACGGTCCCCCTGGCGCAGGATCAACTATTCTGCCTTGGATGTGGAGGAACTGGGAAGCGTATATGAAAGCCTCCTCGATTTCCAGCCGCATTTCACCCGGGAAAACGGACGGCTGGCCTTCGAATTCAGTTACGGCACCGAGCGCAAGACCACCGGTTCATATTACACCCCCCGGGAACTCGTCCAGGAGCTGATCAAAAGCGCCCTCGTCCCCGTTATGGAAGAACGACTGAAGGAAGCTAAGACCCCGAAGGAGAAGGAGGAGAAACTTCTTTCCATCAAGGTGTGCGATCCGGCATGCGGCAGCGGTCACTTTCTGTTGGCGGCTGCGAGGTGTCTCGGAAGGGAGCTGGCGAAGGTCCGCACCGGTGAGGAGGAGCCATCTCCCGAACAGGTACGCCTTGGGGTCAGAGATGTGATAACCCATTGTATTTACGGTGTTGATAAAAACCCGCTCGCTGTGGACCTCTGTAAGGTCGCCCTCTGGATCGAAGGACATTATAAAGGCAAGCCGCTTACCTTCTTAGATCATAGGATCAAGTGTGGCGATTCACTCGTGGGGGTGTTCGACTTAAAGGTGTTAGAGGAAGGGATACCGGACGATGCGTTCAAGCCTGTCTCCGGCGACGATAAGGGAGTGGCTTCCGAACTTAAAAGGCGAAACAGGGAGGAGAGAAATCACCCATCCCTTCCTTTCCCGATTGATGAGCGGCTCAAAAAGAAGTTCGCCGAGCACGCCGAAGACATCCGCCTGCTTGAAGTTTTTTCTGACGATGACATCGCAACGATAAATGACAAGAGAGAGTACTACGAAAGGATGAGGGGGCTTGGAACCGATTGGTTTTACGACTGTGAGAAGTGTAACCTGTGGGTAGCCCCCTTCTTCGCCGAGCTTACCGAAGGGAACAAATCAAAGGTCCCCACCAGCAGGGTTCTTTGGGAGTTCTTAGATGACCATAGACGAGTGCGGAAAGATATAATAGGCTATGCAGATAGCCTTTCAGTCCCATACCGCTTCTTCCATTGGCCGCTGGAGTTTCCGGATGTGTTCGAAGAAGGCGGGTTTGATGTGGTGTTGTGCAATCCGCCTTGGGAAATCCTGCAACTTGAAGAGCAGCAATTCTTTGCAACCCGTGATTTTGAGATTTCTAATGCTCCAAACCAAGCAGCTCGGCGACGTCTCATTAGAGAGCTTCCTCAAAAGAACCCGAAGCTTTGGGAAGAATATTGTAAAGCACTCCATAATGTCGAATCGCTTAATAAATTCCTGAGATATAGCGGGCGATTCCCTCTAACGGCTAAAGGGAGAATTAACACCTACTCGGTTTTCTCCGAGCTTTTCACACAGCTCATCAAACCCGAGGGGCGGGCCGGCGTGATCGTCCCAACAGGGATCGCCACGGACGACACCAACAAACAGTTTTTCGCCAGCCTGGTCGAAAGCGGCCGGCTCGTCAGCCTTTATGATTTCGAGAACAGGGAGGGTATCTTCTCAAGTGTGCATCGCTCTTACAAATTCTCCCTCCTCACCCTGCAAGGCAAGTCACCGGAGAAACGTCGACCAGCCGAGTTCCTCTTTTTCGCCACGAATGTCCGACATCTATCCGATGAGAGGCGGCGGTTCACCCTGACCGATGAGGATTTCCGCCTCATAAACCCCAACACCCGGACCTGCCCCATCTTCCGAACCCGATACGACGCTGAGCTGACGAAGAAAATCTACCGGCGCGTTCCTGTCTTGGTAAACGAAGTAGCTGGGGAAAACCCTTGGGGCATTCGCTTCAGACAGGGTCTGTTCAATATGTCCAGCGATTCCCACCTTTTCCGCACCAAGGAGGAGTTGGAGCGTGAAGGGTTTGAGCTTGTAGGCAACAGGTTTGTGAGGGGCGATGAGGTATGGCTGCCGCTTTACGAGGCGAAGATGATCTGGCAGTTCGATCACCGTTTCGGCACCTACGAGGGCGTCCGCTCCCGCTCCAGCACTCACCTTCCAACTCCTTCACCTGATCAGCATGCCGATCCAACCTTCCTCATCCAACCTTGGTATTGGGTTCCGGCTGAGGAGGTGGAGAGTAGGTTAGAGGAGTGGGAGCGGAAGTGGCTACTGGGATTTCGTGATGTCACTAACGCTACTAATGAACGCACCGCCATCTTCAGCCTGCTACCGAGGGTAGGGGTGGGGCATACTGGCCCGTTGATGCTTTCTAACAGTGCCCCTTCCTCGGCTCATATTGCTTGTCTACAGGCTAATTTAAATGCACTAGTGTTTGACTTCATAGCTCGTCAGAAAATCGGTGGTATGCATTTGACGTATAACTATTTGAACCAGCTCCCGGTTTTTCAACCCTTTGCTTATACAGAGATTGATTTGATGTTTATTGTCCCTCGTGTGCTGGAGCTGATCTACACCTCCTGGGACATGAAACCCTTCGCCGACGATGTCTGGCGTGAAGCGGATGCAGGGCTGCGAGAGGCGATCCGACAGCAGTGGGAGGAGAACGCAGCGGTTACCGGCGGACACCGTTGGGAGCCGCCCGATTGGG
>QNCW01000133.1 GCA_003645885.1 Candidatus Latescibacterota bacterium
AGAAGACCTACCTCCTCAAGGAGGGGGTCCTGGTGGGTAGGCTCCACAACAGGGAGACGTCCGCAAAGATGGGGGAGCCCCTCACGGGGAACGCAAGGGCTCAAGGGTATTCCAGCGAGCCCATAGTCAGGATGACCAACACCTACATAGAGCCGGGGAAGGTCCCCTTCGAGGACATGCTCTCCGGGATAAAGCTCGGGGTATACGCTGTGGACATGGTGGGCGGGCAGACCATGATGGAGATGTTCACGTTCAGCGCTGGATGGGGCTATATGATAAGGGACGGAAGGATCGAGGAGCTGGTGAGGGATGTGGTATTGACTGGAAACCTCTTCGAGACCCTGAAGAACATAGAGGCGGTGGGCGACGACCTCAGGTGGGACCACGGCCACTGCGGGAAGGGTGGACAGACCGCCCCGGTGAGCACGGGCAGTCCACATATAAGGATAAGGAACGTAGTCGTAGGGGGGAGAAGATGAACCTGAGCGAGGTGGCGCATAAAGTCTTGGAAAAGGTGTCGGGCAGGGTGAGTTCGGCCCAGGTGACGGTTTCGAGGGGGGAGAGCACGCCCGTCAGCTTCGAGGCGGACAAGCTCAAGGCTATAAAGACCTCAAGGACCGTGATCATAGGGCTCAAGGTGATATCCGAGGGGAGGTTGGGGGAAGCCCAAGTGACGGACCCTGAGGACTTGGACAGGCTCGTGGACATGGCCCTGTCCTCGGCGAAGTTCGGGAGGGAGGCCGATTACGTCTTCCCGAACCAGCCTCCTCCCGAGGTCAAGCTCTACGACGGGGAGGTGGCAAAGCTTGCGGCCGAACGGCTGATAGATGCGTGCAGGGAGATGTTGGAGCTCGTGAAGGATTACAACCCCGAGATAACGGTGTACGCATATGCGAACAAATGGGTGGGGGAAACCTACATGGCCAACACTTCGGGGCTCGACTTCCGGGGGGAGGGCACGAGCTACTCGATCGGGGTGCACGGAGAACTCACAAGGGAGGGGGACATACTTATGGCGGGGTACGGCCGTGGATGGAGGAGGGCAGAGATAGACCCCTCCGAGGTGGCCGGAAGGACAGTGGAGAAGTTCCGGATGGCCGAGAGGGTGGTCCAGGTCCGAAGCGGAAGGATGCCCGTGCTCTTCACGTCCGAAGGACTGGAGGTGCTCCTGCTCTCCCTGAGGCTCGGGCTGAGCGGCAAAAACGTGCTCCTGGGCTCCTCGCCCCTTTCGGGGAAGCTCGGGGAGGAAATAGCGGATCCGAGGATCTCTTTGACCGACAGCGGAGTTGAGGACTACAGGATGGGGTCGGGCCACTACGACGAGGACGGGGTGCCCACTGGGAGGACCCTCCTGATAGAGAAAGGGGTCCTGCGCAACTTCCTCTACGACCTGGATACGGCAACCAGGGCCGGGAAGGAACCCACCGGAAACACGAATTGTTCCCCCAACAACTGGCTTATCTCTGCAGGAGACGTCCCTAACGACGAGATCCTGAGGGACCTAAAGGAGGGGGTGGTGGTCTACGATGTGCTGGGGCTCGGCCAGGGCAACCCCATAAGCGGGGAGTTCTCGGTGAACCTGGCCTTGGGGTACAAGGTGGAAAACGGAGAGGTAGTGGGCAGGGTCAAGAACACGATGCTAGCCGGCAACGTGTACGAAGCCCTAAAGCACGTCCTCGCCGTAGGCTCCCGGGCGGAGTGGGTGGGGGGAACGCTTTATGCTCCGCCGGTGTTGGTAGATGGACTTTCGGTGGTCAGCAAGGGTTAATAGGGAAGTTTTCTTCCGCCGTAGGACGCCGGAAATTTTCCGTAGGAAGGAGGGAGAGGTGAGATATCAGTGGTTCGCCGGGCTTGGAGGGCTCCATCTGGCTAAGGATGTCCGGACCCGCTCCATATCCGCAGAGAACCCTACAGGGGAAAAGGGGGGTGGGGCGAAGGCCGTACCCGATGAGGCCAGCCCGGCACGGAGGCTGGGCGTGGGCTGGAAGGTCAGGCCCTGCATCACCCTTCCTGCGGGCGAGACCGTAGAGCTGGCCAGGATAGAGGGTCCGGGCACGATACAGCACATCTGGATGACGGTGAAGGCCGAAGCTTACAGGGACTGTGTACTCCGCTTCTACTGGGACGGGGAGGAGACGCCTTCTGTCGAGGTCCCCCTCGGGGATTTCTTCGCCAACGGGCACGGCCTCCGCTATAACGTCAACTCCCTGCCCGTCGCCGTAAACCCGAAAGGAGGATTTAACTGCTACTGGCCCATGCCCTTCCGGAAATCCGCCCTGATCACCATAGAGAACCAGAGGTGGGAGGATATAACGGGGTTCTTCTACCAGATAACTTACGCCTTAGGGGAGGTGCCGGAGGAGGCCCTGTACTTCCACGCCCAGTGGCGGCGGTCCATGACCTCGAAGGAGCGCCCCGAGCACACGATCCTGGACGGAGTGCGGGGAAGGGGGCATTACGTGGGGACGTTCCTGGCCTGGACGCAACTTTCCAACGGCTGGTGGGGCGAGGGAGAGGTGAAGTTCTACATAGACGGCGATACGGACCATCCGACGATCTGCGGCACGGGAACCGAGGATTACTTCGGAGGAGCTTGGTGCTTCGGGGAGACTTACTCCACGGCCTTCTTGGGATATCCCCTCTGGAGGAAGGAACCCGGGGAGGTCCCGAGGCATGCGATGTACCGCTGGCATATAATGGACCCCATCGTATTCCGGCAGGACATAAGGGTCACGATCCAGGCGCTCGGCTGGTGGCCGGACGGAACGTTTCAACCCCTCACCGACGACATCGCCTCGGTGGCGTACTGGTACCAGGCAGAGCCCCACTCTTCCTTCCCTGAACTGCCACCTCCCGAGGGCCGTTGGTCCCGGTAAGGGGGTCCTCGAAGAACTTTTCGGGGCTTATCGAACTGAATCTTTGACAAAGCTGGATCGTATGCTCCATCGTCACCTTCCTAAAGGCAGGATAGTGGTGCAATCTTCGGGTCAATTCATCCACCAGCAAGTAGGTGAGCACCCGATTCCAGAAGGCTTCTATCTGAGCACGCTGGCTGTAAGCCCTGAGAAAAAACTTAGAGCATCTCCCCTCCCTCACGGCAGGAGCCTATAGGTCCTCACATGGGGCCAGGCGCGGAAGAGGCGGAACCCCTCTGCGAACTTGACCCCGCTCTGCCTGCCGCGCAGCCGGGCCAGGATGAGCATATCTTCCAATATGTCCTCCCCCGACCTCTCCTTCAGATGGGGGAACTGGCTTTTATGTTGGAGGACCATCTCTTTTTTCGTGTCTATGACGTCGGTTATATCCACGTATTCCTCCGGCAGGAAGTCCACCCCTAAGTAGTTGTCCATGTAGTACACGGGAGGAACCCAGGGCAGGGGAGGACTCTCGGTTTTGAACTTAAACGAGGTGGCTATGTACGAGGCGTGGCTCACCATGATCGATGTCGTCCTGTGGTCGGCATGGTAGTCGGAAGGGGAATGGGTTATGATGAGGTTGGGGCGGACCTTGCGTATGAGTTCTATCATCCTGGCCCTGTTCTCAAGGTCCTCGAATATCTCTGAATCCATGAGGCCCAAGCAGATGTATGTGGCCCCGATCACCCCAGCGGCCCTTTCCGACTCTTCCCTCCTCACCCGGATGGTCTCCTCCCTAGAAAGTTCCCGGCTCCCCTTGTCCCCGCAGGATACGGAGGCTATGACCACTTCCGCCCCCATCCTGCGGTACAGGGCCAGCGTCCCCCCACACCCGAGTTCAACATCGTCGGGGTGGGCCCCTACGGCGAGCACCCTCTCTACCTTCATCTCTCCTCCCTCTTTGTGCCCCAAGCTCCTTTGATTACAGTAAGCTAGACCTAAGGATAGTCCTTCCAAACCGAACGGCCTTCATTTGCATAGGAGCGTCACCGTGCCGAAGGGCACGAAGCCTATCCTTCCATCTCCCACAAGCTCGGCAACTTCCCTCGGATCCTCCAAGGGTTTGAGGAACGCCCTTCTGACGAGGTCCGGATGTATGGAGGAGTAAAGGTAGACGTCTACCTCCTTCGTCCCCTTGGCAAAAAGGTAGAGCTTGTGCAGCCCCATCTCGAACCTCTCCTCCACCATCCTCTTCACCTCTTCCTTTCCCAAGCCCTCCTTTAGCCACCTGGCGAAACCTTCGGGCCCTACCCCATCCCCACATCGGGAGAACAGGATCAGCTTCCCTCCTTCCTTCAGGCCGGCACGGACCATGTTGATTACCTTCTGCGTCTGGTATAGGTCCACATCCCTGGGATGTCCTCCGGCGGAGGCTATGAGGACGTCGAAGGGCTCCTTTACCTTCACCTTATACAACCTGTCCACTACCTCCACACCCTCCAGGAAGGCCCTCCTGAGGGAACCCGCATTGACGCACAGGACCTCCCCCCTCATGTTCAGCACGACCTGGACCGAGAAATCCACCCGGACCTTGGCGTACACTTCCTCTAGGAACTCCTGGACCGGGTTGCCCTCGAGGACGCCCGGGCGGGCCATGGGATGTGTCAGGAGGGAATGGAGCCACGTTATGGTCTCCGCGTCCGAGATCCCCGGGGCCAGGCTCTTCGCCCCTCCGCCGTATCCGAAGATCTGGTGCAGTTCCACGTCTCCTATGACGATCTTCAGGGGAGCCGAGAGGAAATGGCGGTTTATGAAGAGCCTCCGGCCCCCTACATCCCCCACCGGGGATAGGTCGCGGTAAGGGTCGTGGTTGTAAATCTCCACCCAGGAGGGGAGGTCCCCGAAAACTGCTCTCTTCCTTCCCTCGTCCAAGGGCCTATGCAACCCCAAGGCGACGATAACCTTGGCCCTTCTCACCCCGTTTTCCCTCAGGAAGGCCAGGAGGGGCGGCAGGAGGGCCCTTGCATAGGGGGGCCGGGTGTCGTCGTCCACTACTATGGCGACTTCTTCCCTCCCCCCTACGACCTCCCTAAGGGGAGGGGTATCCAGGGGATGTTCTACGGCCTCCATCAGGGCCTTCTCGGGGTCCACCTTGGGCCCATCCCCCGGAAGAAGGACATCCGGCTCGTCCCGCAGGGGGAGCTGTACGCTCCCCCTCCCGTAAGGAACATCCAGCACGACCCTACGCGCTCCGGTAGAGCTTCGTGAGCACGAACTCATCGTGGCGGAGTACCTCGGCCGCCGTCAGGCGTCCGTTGACGGTGCGGACGAGCACCTCCATAAGCTTGTCGGCAGCCTCGTCCAGGGAGAGCTTGAGCTTCAGCATATCCGAGAGGTCCACATCTATGTGCTCGGACATGGTCCGCACGGTTACGGGATTGGCGCAGAGCTTGATTACCGGCACTATCGGGTTCCCGACCACGTTCCCCTGGCCCGTGGCGAAGAAGTGCACAACCGAGCCTGCGGCAGCACAGAGGGTTACCATCTCCGCTGCAGCGCTTGAGGAATCCATAAAGTGCAGCCCCGGCCCCTTGGGCTCCTCAGCAGGGGCCAACACCGACTGTACCTTGTTCCTCCCTATCTTCTGGATGTTCCCTAAGGCCTTCTCCTCTATGGTGGAGAGGCCTCCCCTTATGTTGCCCTGCGTGGGCTGGGAGCCCAGTAGGTCCACACCCTGGGACTTTATGAACTCCTGGTAGCTCCTGAAGGCCCTCATGAACTTCTCAGCCACCTCGGGGGTCGCCGCCTGGGAGGCGACTATGTCCTCAGCCCCCGTTATCTCGCTGGTCTCGCCGAAGATGGCCGTGGCCCCGGCATCCACGAGCCTCTCCAACACCCTTCCCACGGCTGGGTTGGAAGCCAGGCCTAGCGTGGTGTCGGACTCTCCGCACTTGGCGCTCACGACGAGCTCTCCGAGTTCGAAGGGCTCCCGCTTAAGTTCCGACGCCCACTGGACGAACTGGACCGCACGGCGTGCGGCCGCCTCTACGGTCTTAAGGTCCCCCGAGCGCTCTATGCTGAAGCCTTCGACGGGCTTTCCCGTCTCGGCTATGCCCTGCACTATCCTTTCGGTCCAGTTCGGCTCTATGCCGATCACTATCGCTGCCGCGACGTTAGGGTTTCTGCCGGTACCTATGAGCGTCCGGAAGGTCAGCTCTAAGTCCTCCCCGAACTGAAGCCTCCCGTATGGATGCGGGATGGCCATCGTGCCCCTTACGAGGTGCGCCACGCCCTCCGCTGCAGCATTGGAGAGGTCGTCCACAGGTATTATCACCACATGGTTGCGAACGCCTATCCGTCCGTTCTCCCTGCGGTAGCCCATCAGCTTCAAGTTTTCCTTCCTCATCTTCACCACCTCATGCTTTTTATGTTGTGGATGTGGACATGGGAACCCTTGGCTATTGACTTCGTGGCACGGCCTATGGGACGGCCGTACTTTATGACCTCCTCGCCCTCGGGGATGTCACGCATTGCGACCTTATGCCCGAGGGGGATGTCCTCCGTCACCTTGACCGTGCCGATATATCGGCCTTCGAGGGTCACGGCCCGCGCCTCGGTCCCAGCCTTCAGGTCCACCACGGCCACACCGACGTCGTCCTCGGGTTCGTGCATCAATATGCTGTGTTCCATCTCCACCTCCTGCTTAGAGAGTTTACCCTATCTTTTCCCGACTATCTCGGAGGCCTTCCGGTAGGTGTTCTTCAGGAAACCTTCAGGGTCCTTCTCGGGAAGTGGAAGTTCCACACAGGCCCAGCCGTCGTAGCCTACGGCCCTTATGGCCTCCATAACCGCCTCCCAGTCCACCTCGCCCTCCGCAAGCTGCAGAACCTCCTTCTCCCTGGCGTCCTTGAGATGTATCCTGAGTATCCTCCTCCCCAGGTCCCTCAGCCAATCCTGGGGATGCCCCAGCCCCGTGTAGATCACGTTCCCCACGTCGAAGTACATCCCCACCCAGGGG
>QNCW01000134.1 GCA_003645885.1 Candidatus Latescibacterota bacterium
CCAAGGCAGGCTGACGCCCTTCTGCTCCCAAGGATCACCTTCTCGGTTCCGCCACAGGTTGTAGGCGTAGAACAGATATCCGTCCCTGTTGAACTTCCAACTGATCAAGGGAATAAGGGCCACCTTTATCTCCGGCTCAGCGATCATAGTGGGGTCCACACCTGGATAGCCGCAGGTGTACCACCAGATGTGATCTCCTGAGCTTCTCCTCTCATCGGCAAAGGATGTTACATTCCGATCGAAGGTGAGGTAATCAGCAAATATGTAGACGTTCTGCAGTCCCACCACCTCCCTCAGACCTCCCTTGGCCCTCCAGGTGAGGGCATTCCCCCGGTAGATGAATCCGGCATCCTTAACTATCCTTGCGTATTCCTTATGCTTGCGGAGCGTTTCGGGATCGGAGAAATCTGGCTCGTCCTTGAGATAAAGCAAGAACTGCTCCAGCCAGCCCTTCTCCCTCAGATGCCCTGCAACCTTCCTCAGGAGGGACTCCTCGCTGCAAGGAAACCAGCCCTCTTCGAACATGTCCCAGGCGAGGAACAGGCAGAACCTGTCTATACCCTCCTCCTGGCAGACGGATATCACCTGGTCGAAGTAATCGAAATCTACAACGCAGCTATCGCCGACCTTCTCTATTTTCCATAAGTTAGGATGAATAAACATGCTCCTTATGTTATGCCGGGCGAGGAGCCTGGCATCGTACCGCATGAACTTGAGGAATTTGTCGTGGTCGTCTATGCCGAAACCCAGGTACCTCACCGCCGAGCCGTAGTCCGCCCATGGGACCACCCAGAGGGGACACCTATCCGGTAAGGGAAAATCCCATACCCTCACCGTCACTCTCACGGTGGAAGAGAGGGCGTTTCCGGGATCTACGACTATCTCCCCCCGGTACACTCCAGGAGGGGTCCCCCTGGGTGCATGAACGGTGATCAATATGGGCTGATTTTCGCCCGACGAAACATCGAAGCTTTCCCTCATAATCAGAGGCTCAGGATAAGGACGCCATGGGTCGTTTGGTTTGCTGTAGGGCCTGGAGATTACATATCCTACAACTCTGTAGCTCAGATTATCAGCCTCGATGACTGCATCGCCATCTACAGCTCTCAGTTCGGTAAAAAGGATCCTCACATCCACGAGGTCTTGCCGGGCCACGATAACTATCTGGGCGGATTCGTACTCTCCCTGGGCAAGGGAGAGGTTCATCTCAGCCGACAGAGGCTCTTGGAACTGCGTGTCTTTGAATACCTTCTCCAAAGAAGGAACTACACCGACTCGATAGCCCATCCCCTGTCCCCTTGCTCCGTGGATGATAAAGGCCAAAAGGGTCGTACCCACCAAAGCGAGACATCTTTTATTCATAGCTCATCCCCACCCTTCCTGGAAAGTTCCAACTCTCATCCGGATCGAATTCGGCGAGTTTGTAAGAGCGTCCCCACAGCCTGGGGAGTGGTGGAGTAGATGAAGCCCAACTCCGTCATCCTGTCTTTAAAGGAGCGGAACTTCTTCGTCTCAGGGTCGAAAAGTAGAGGGACCTTGTAGCCTTCCCAGCCCGAAGCCATCTTTGAAGCGCAGGATTTCTCTGTCCAACTTGCGCAGGTTCGGAGTTGAAAGGCCAACCCCTCTACAAGCAGATAACGCCTCCACGCCCAGGCGCTGGAAGTGGGCGGCCATGACTCCTGGTCCCAGGTTCAGCGCCCTCCGTTATTCTTTAACCCTCACCGTAGCTATCCCGAAGGGCCCGATGGGGACCCGGACGGTCCCTTCCGAAACCTCCAGGGGCCTTATGTCCTCCTCCACCAGGTTCACAAGCCATGCCCGGGAGACCTCCGTAAACGAAAGCTGCAACCGGGCCACGGTCTTCCTTCCCTCCGTCTCCACGAGCCTGACTACGAGCCCATTTCCGTCATCGGCCCTTTTGAGAGCAAGCAGCATCACGTTGGGCTCGTCCACCTCGCAGAAGCTTCCCGACTTCGGAAGCCTCCCGTCCTTCGGGCCTTCTATGCACACCGGGATCAGTGGGTTGGAGACGCCCCATCCGAAATCCCTCGCTTTCAGATCCCCCCTGTGGACGGTGAAGCAATACCTGAAGAGCACATCCCCCACCTGGACGGGCTGGAAGTTTGTGCGGAAGTTGTTGTCCATGACGTAGGAGTAGATATGGCCCTTCTTTAACTCCCCGGGCTTTAAGAATTCGTGCCCGTACCCAGGAGGCGTCACCCCGTGGTGGGCCTGGGAGACGTATCCGGGCCAAAGCCCCCCGAATTCGGCCACCGGGGCGTCCAAGGACGTCCAGATTATCCCGTATCCTCCTCCCTGTACCTCCACCCAGTGCTGCACAGCATAGGTATCGGTGTTGGAGCCGGGGAACTGGTCCTTGAGGGGCTCTACGACGGAACACGACCCCTCGAAACGGAATCGAGGGCCTTCCACATCGAACGGGAAAGCGAAGTATATCTCCAGAAGGGGCGTGGAGTCCTTGAGGAGCCTGTTTGCAAGGTCTATCCGCTTTATCCTGTCGTAGAGCACGACCTCCTGGACGACCTCCGGACATCCGGGACCTTCTCCTTTTACCATCAGGCTTCCGTATACGGGCCCGAGCTCGCCCTTGGTTATCTTCGAGCTCCTCGGCCCCTCCTCCCTCCCGCTTTCCGCCCATCTTGCTATGAACTGGTTGAGCTTGTGAGGAGCGTTCCTGTCCACGATCTCCCTTCCGAGCTCCTTGTCGTATATGCTATTTATGGCGCCGGTCTCTGGGTCCAGGGAGACTTTGAAGAACCGGTTCTCTACGGTCATATCCCCGACCCTTATGCTCGTGGCGAAGTCCTCCTCGACCCCGGCAGGCACGATCCTGTAGGTCTTGTATCCCAAAGGAGGCACGTCCTCTGCGACGAAGACCATCTCCACGAGGTGGGCCGGGTCCACCTTGCCCATGGCGTACCTTTCGGCAGCCCAGGGCATAGGAGCATGTGGGTCCCCGAGTCGGACCATCTGGTACGGGACCTTCCTCCCCGTATCCAGGTCTATCAGGTCGAAGGGCTCCTCCACAAGCTCAAGTGGAGGATGGACTATGTCCCTTCCTATGGCCGAGCCCGAAACGAAAGCAGGTTTGTCACGCCTCAGGTACATCGGCCTTCCGCAGGGCGCCGGCTCCCTGAGCAGGACCCTCACCAGATCCGTCCTCCTCCACGAGAGGGGGTTGAAAACCACGATGTGGTAGCCATCCTCGGCAAGCTCGATGTGGTCCACTATCCTGTTCAGGCTCTTGGAGAGCGTATCGTGGGCTAATGCCCTGGCCCTGTAAGCAAGGCACGCCTTCTCGCTCCAGTTGGCCTCCTGGGCGGGTCCTATGGGGTGGGCCTGGCCCCAAGTGTGTTCGTCGTAGAGGAGCATGTTTTCGTAGGCCTCCCTCAGGCGTCCCTCGGGATAGGGATATCCGGCCACGGCCGAGGCTATCGTTGCGAACTTCTCGGCGGAATTCAACAGATCGTGAGTCCTCCTGTTTACCCCCGTTTCCTTGGCCGTCGAAGTCGCCCCCACGGTGTAGTCGGTGTCCGGAAGCTCCCCCCGGAACGTGCGGAGTGCCTTCCCGTGTCCCTTTTCGAGCCTTTCGAAGAACTGAGAGTTCGTAGAGACGATGAGCCTGGGATAGGCCCACCTCCTGTTCCATTCCTTCGCTATCTGGCTCAGGCGGACATCTGGAGGGGAGTTGTCCCTGTGCCCCCCTATGAACCTGAACCTTACGACCTCGAACGGATAACCCTTCTCCTCCAAGGCTTCCAGCATCCCAGGAAGTTGCCGAAACGCCTGCTCGTAGTCCAGGGGGGACCAGCCGCTCCCCCCGAAGGGACAGTACCAGAAGAGCACCTTTCCTCCGTCCGGTCCCTCCCACCAGAAGGCCCCGGGAAGGTCCCTGGGAAGAACCTCGGATTCGTCCCAGATGAAGTGGACCTTTTTCTTCCACCGGAAGTAGTCAGGAATCCCTGCGGCGAGGTATCTTACACCCGCTCCGGCCAGCACTGTGGCCAATCCCCAGCTTAGGCCCGGTATATCGTCCACCTCCGCAGAACGGATCGGTATCCCGTACCTCCGGCCGAGCCCGAAGGAGGGATACAGGAGCCTTATCAGCTCCTCGTGGCCGCAGAGTTCTGTGGTCTCGTTTCCGAAGAAGGCCGTGAGCTCTATCCTACCCTGTTTCATGTAGCGGACGAGCTTCTCCACCAGGTCCTCGGACCCCTCCTCCACGAAGTGCAGCACGGACCATGACCCCTCTATCGTATACCTGAACTTGGCCTCCTCCGGCCAGTCCTCGGTCTCCTCGCAGAAGCGAAGGATTTCGTCCATGAATCCGTCGTGCTCCCGGAGGACGTCCCTCGGAAGGTCGGTGTATCCCAAGTCATGGTGGGAGATGTGCACGAGGTACACCTCCCAGTGCCTTTTGGGCCTCCAAGTAATAGAGCGCCGATCCTGAACTTTATCTCCGACTAAAAGGGCGAACTCTACAGGACCTTCCTCCCCGATTTCGGGGACGGCGATCTGGTATCTCCCCTCGCCGGGCTTTATAGGGCCTACGGGGATTTCGGAGGCACGTGCGCCCTTAAGGATCTTCACCCGGGCTTCTACGGGCTTCCCCCGGTTTTCGACGGTGATTTCCACGATCTGGTCCAACCTGCCTTCCCGGGAGACGAAGAAGACCGTCGGCCTTACATCCTTCAGATGCAACATGTCCATTTCCTCTATTCCTCAACTCAGGTATTTCATGGCCACCCTCCGGAACTCCTCGGCCTTCCTTTCCACCTCGTCCGGCCCGTCCCTCATCGTGACCCCGAAGGCGGAACCCAAGCCCGGGTCCGAAACCCCTATGCTGATGTTGATGGAGCGGGAGAGGAGGTCGTCCGTCTGCGGAAGCATCCCCTTCCAGTACCTTACCTCCCCTCCCTTGTAGTATGGACATGTGAAGGGACAGCCCTCAGGGGTGACGGTGAGCTTGTTCAGTATCTGCTCCATGTTGGAATATACATGCCAGCCGGACCCGGCCACGACCCTGGTCCCGAGCTCCTCCGCCACCTTATGCGCCGTCTCCGCATCCGGGAATATGACCGTGAGGATGGTGGCGCACTCGCCCCGGGGGTCGGTTACCTCCCTGAACTCGAGCCCCGGGATGTCCGATATCCCCTCCTTGAACCTCCTCTTGTTCTCCCTCAGGTGGGAAAGTATCACCTCGAGCTTCCTCAGCTGCGCCAATAGTACGGCCGCTTGAAGCTCGGTCATACGGAAATCCAGCCCTATAAGGGGCCTTTCCCCCACCTCCACCCCCTTGCGGAGTGGCTTGTGGCCCTGGTCGTGGAAGGCGAAGAACCTGTGGTACGCTTCCTCGTCGTCGGTTATCACCATCCCGCCGTCGCCAGAGGTTATGGTCTTGAAGATGTTGAAGCTGAAGCAGCCAGCATGGCCTATGCTTCCTATGGGCCTTCCGTGGTACGAGGCTCCGAACGCCTGGGCGCAGTCCTCTATGAGCAGAAGTCCGTGCTCTTCAGCTATGGCCTTAAGTTCATCAAGGCGGGCGGGGTTCCCGAGCATGTGGACCGCCATGATAGCTTTCGTCCTGGGGGTAATCTTTCGCCTCACATCCTCGGGGTCCAAATTGAACGTCCTGTCTATCTCGGCTAAAACCGGTATCGCCCTGGCGTAAACCACGGAGGATATGCTGGCTATGAAGGTGTATCCGGGCACGATCACCTCGTCCCCTGGACCCACTCCGAGCCCGCAGAGGGCGACCAGAAGCGCCGATGTCCCGGAGTTGGTGGCCACGGCATACCTCACCCCCGAAAGCTTGGCCACCTCCTGCTCTAATCTGTACACCTTGGCCTTGAATGCCGGGTTATCTTCGCTGCCGTAGCGGAATAGGTACCCCCCCTCTATGACCTCCAAAAGCTCCCTTTTTTCCTCTTCCCCTATAAGCTCCATTCCGGGTCCTGGCATGTCTACTACCTCCTTGCAGGTCTTATGTCGTAGCCTTCCCAGAGCCATGCTCTATCTAAGCGGTGGGCGTCGGTTGCAAGCCCGAATTTCACCAACCAGATCTGGCTTTTAGATCGGATATTCCTTAAAATCCCAGGTTATCTTGAGCCTGAATTTCTCCCCTTCCTTCACCCAGAAGCATTCGTAGCCCTTCCTTCCGGGATGAGGCACGGGACCCTGCAACAGGGGATCTTTGGTCTCCTCCAAGAACCTCATCAGACGAGCCCTAAGCTCGTCCCGTATCTTTTCGTATTCCGGCCTTTCCACGAGGTTCTCCCTCTCCCAGGGGTCCTTTTCCAGATCGTAAAGCTCCTCCTCGGGACGGGGCTGGCCGTAGTACTTCTCTATCATCTCAGCACCGTAGCGCTGTGCAGGAGGCCCTCCCATGAGGATGGGCCATCCGGGCCGGAAGTTTTTAATATATTTGTAGCGCCGGGTGCGTACGGCCCTCATGGGATCGTAGAGCGTATGCCAGGTGAGCTCGGCGTATACCTCCTCCCGTGGTTCGTATTCCCCTCCCACGAGCAAGGGCCAGAAGCTCCTTCCTTGGACGTTCTCCGGGATGGGGATACCGATCGCCTCCAAGATCGTGGGGAAGATGTCCACGTTGCTTACAAGTTCCTTCACCCTCCTTCCTGCCTCCAATACCCCGGGATATTTCATGATGAGGGCCACCTTGATCCCGGGATCGTAGAGCGTCATCTTGGCCCTGGGGAACTCCGGACCGTGGTCGGTGGTGAAGAATATCAAAGTGCTTTCC
>QNCW01000135.1 GCA_003645885.1 Candidatus Latescibacterota bacterium
ACCCTACATAGGGAAACCCGTTAGTGAGCTTAAGACAGGCCAGTAGCTCTAACGGCTAGAGCACCGGACTCCAAATCCGGGGGTTGGGGGTTCGAATCCCCCCTGGCCTGCCATTTTTGTCCGAAAGAGGAGATGTTCCAAAAGGCCATACAGTTCCTCAAGGAAGTGCGGAACGAGCTGGCCAACGTGACCTGGCCCACCAGGGAGGAACTTATAGGTTCCACCTTGGCCGTCCTCGTGCTCTGCCTGATTATGGCGATCTTCGTAGGGTTGGTAGATAAGTTTCTGACCTTCGTGTTCCGCTCGTTCTACGGCGGGTGAGGTCTCCATGGGCAAGCGTTGGTATGTGGTGCACACCTATTCCGGGCACGAGCATAAGGTTAAGCAGTACATAGAAAGTATGCTATCCTCCTCAGGACTTGCGGACAAGATAGGGAAGGTCGTGGTTCCCGTGGAGGAGGTCGTCGAGATGAGGGACGGGAGGAAGGTGACCACGAAGCGGAAGTTGTTCCCGAGCTATGTGTTGGTGGAGATGGAGCTGGACAAGGAGACCCAACACTTCATCTCAAGCGTGCCCGGGGTCACGAGCTTCGTGGGACCCAGAAGGTCGCCTCAGCCCCTCAAGGACGAGGAGGTCGAGGCCATCCTGGCCAGGATGGAGGGGGGGCAGAGGCCTTCTGCGGGTCTGCCCTTCCAGGAGGGAGATCTGGTTAAGGTGGTGGACGGTCCCTTCAAGAACTTCACAGGTACCGTGGACGAGGTGTACCCTGAGCGCCGCAAGATGAGGGTTATGGTGAGCATATTCGGCAGGCCCACCCCCGTGGAGTTGGACGTCTTACAGGTCGAAAGGATCGTGCCGGAAAAGTGAGGAGGACCGGTGGCGAAGAAGGTCGTAGGGACGGTTAAGCTTCAGATCCCCGCAGGGAGTGCAACTCCAGCGCCTCCTGTGGGGCCGGCTTTGGGACCTTACGGGGTGAACATAGTGGAGTTCTGCAAGGCCTTCAACGCACAGACACAGGGGCAGACTGGACTTATAATTCCCGTGGTCATAACTATATATGCGGATAGGTCGTTCTCCTTCATCACCAAGACCCCGCCGGCCTCGGTGCTCCTTAAGAAGGCGGCCGGGATAGAGAAGGGCTCCGGGGAGCCCAACAGGCAGAAGGTGGGGAAGGTTACGATGGAGCAGGTGAGGGAGATAGCCCGCATGAAGATGAAGGACTTGAACACTTCGGACGAAGAGGCCGCCGTAAGGATGGTCCTGGGGACGGCAAGGAGCATGGGGATAGAGGTGGAGTAGGAGACGCATATGGCGCAACGTGGGAAGCGTTACAGGGAACAGTTGGCACGGATAGACCGCACCAGGGAGTACTCCCTGGAGGAGGCGGTGCGGCTTCTTAAGGACCTCCCCCACGCTAATTTCGACGAAACGGTGGAGATGGCGATGCAGCTCGGGGTGGACACGAGGAGGGCGGACCAGGCCGTGAGGGGGATGGTGGTGCTCCCCTACGGGACGGGAAAGCCCGTAAGGGTCCTGGTCTTCGCTAAGGGGGATGCGGAGAAGGAGGCTTTGGAGGCCGGGGCAGATTACGTGGGGGCGGACGATCTGGTGCAGAAGATACAGGAAGGGTGGCTGGACTTCGATGTCGCCATAGCAACTCCGGACATGATGAGCATGGTCGGGAGGTTGGGTAGGATATTGGGACCCAGGGGGCTTATGCCCAACCCCAGGACGGGAACCGTGACGAAGGAGGTAGGACGTGCGGTGAGGGAGGCCAAGGCCGGCAGGGTGGAGTTCAGGGCGGACAGGGGGGGGAACGTACACGCACCTGTGGGGAAGCTCTCCTTCCCTGAGGAACATATAGTTGAGAACTGCAGAGCGTTCGTGGAAGCGGTCCTCAGGGCCAGGCCGGCCACGGTCAAGGGACCGTACGTGCGTTCCGCCAGCATAAGTTCTACGATGAGCCCGGGGATCAGGATAGACCGGGCCTCCTTAGGGGTCTAGGAGGGAAGATGCCGAAGCCGGAGAAGGTGGCGACGGTGGAGGCCCTCAGGGAGTTGTTCGCAAGCGCCCGGGGGATATATCTCACGGACTTCAGAGGGCTGGATGTGGCGGCAATGACGGAGCTCAGGAGGAGGTTGAAGGCCTCCGGAAGCGGATATAGAGTGGTGCGCAATACCTTAGCACGACTCGCTGCAGAACAGGCCGGCCTTCCCGAGCTGGCCGAAGCTTTCCAGGGGCCTACCGGGGTGGCCTTTACGCTCTCGGAGGACGGCGTGGCACCTGCCAGGGTGCTGAGGGATTTCGTCAAGGATTTCCCGGAACTCACCATAAAGACCGCCTTCGTGGAGGGGAGGGCCTTCCCTCCCGAACGGGTGTCGGAATTGGCCTCCCTCCCTCCGAGGGAGGAGCTGGTGGCGAAGGCGCTGGGAGGGATACGGGCCCCTCTGGCCGGGTTGATCTGGACGCTCTCGGGGGTCCTTTACAGGCTCGTCGTGGTGTTGGACGCCATAGCTCGTAAGGAAGGAAAATAAAGGAGGACGGAATGGCGGAGGAGAAGGTTGCAGAGATAGTACAGGCCATAGAGCAGCTCACGGTGTTGGAGCTTGCGGAGCTCGTGAAGGCTCTGGAGGAGAAGTTTGGTGTCACGGCCGCTCCCGTGGCTGCCCCCGCGGCGGCTCCTGCTGCGGCCCCTGCCGCTCCGGAGGAGGCGGCCGAGGAGGAGAAGGCGACCTTCGACGTTATACTTAAGGACGCTGGAGATAAGAAGATACATGTTATAAAGGTCGTAAGGCAGCTTACGGGGCTCGGCCTCAAGGAGGCCAAGGCCCTCGTGGACGGGGTCCCCAAGCCCATAAAGGAGGGGGTCTCCAAGGAGGAGGCCGAGGAGGCCAAGGCCAAGCTTGAGGAGGTCGGGGCCACGGTGGAGGTGAAGTGATGGACCTGAGAAGGGAGTGAGGGATATGCCTCGGAAGGTGCACCGCAGGTCGTACGCAAAGTTGCACCCTGTGGTGGACATGCCGGATTTCCTGGAGATGCAGCTTAAGTCCTGGGAGGACTTCCTCCAGAAGGACGTCCCTCCCGAGAAGAGGGAGAACAAGGGCCTTCAGGCCGTGTTCCAGAGCGTCTTCCCGGTGACCGACGTCTCCGAGCAGTACGCTTTGGAGTTCGTGAGCTATTCCGTAGGGAGGCCCAAGTACACCGTCGAGGAGTGTAAGGAGAGGGGGATGACATATCAGGCTCCCCTAAGGGCCAGGCTCAGGCTGGTCCAAAGGGAGCCCGAGGAGAAGGGGTTCAAGGTTAAGGAGGCCATAGAGCAGGTGGTCTTCCTGGGCGACATCCCCCTGATGACTGAGAAGGGGACTTTCATCATAAATGGGGTCGAGAGGGTGGTGGTGGGACAGCTTCACCGTTCGCCGGGGGTCTTCTTCAGCGAGACCATACATCCCAACGGGAAGCCCTTGTACTCTGCGAGGGTCGTATCGTACAGGGGCTCCTGGGTGGAGTTCTCCTTGGACGTCCACGATGTTCTCTTCGTCCACATAGAGCGCAAGAGGAAGCTACCCGCCACCGTGCTCCTGAGGGCCTTGGGGTACTCCTCCGACAGGGACATATTGGAGCTTTTCTTGGATGTTAAGGAGGTTCCTGTTGGGCCGGGACTTAAGAGGTGGGTGGCGGCTGAGCCCGTGGTGGGGCCGGATGGACAGATCCTGGTCCAAGCGTTGGAACAGTTCGACGAGGGACACATACAGGCCCTCCAGGAGGCCGGGGTGGAGAAGGTGGCGGCCGTAGAGGTAAAGGGTGAAGGGGACAGGGCGGTCGTCATATGGAACACGCTCAGGAAGGACCCGACCAGAAGCGAGAAGGAGGCCCTTTACAGGATCTACAGCCTCCTGAGGCCGGGGGAGCCTCCGAGCGTGGATATGGCTAAGAGGTTCTTCGAGTCGTTGTTCTTCAACCCTAAGAGGTACGATCTGGGGGTGGTGGGGAGGTACCAGATAAACCGCAGGTTGGAGCTAGATATACCCTTAGAACACACTACGTTGGTCCCAAAGGACTTCATAGCGATACTGGACTACCTCCTGGCGCTCTGGGAGGGGAAGGGCACGACGGACGACATAGATCATCTGGGAAACAGGAGGGTCCGCACCGTCGGAGAACAGCTTGCGAACCAGTTCTTGGTGGGACTCACCCGTATGGCCAGGAGCGTGAGGGAAAGGCTCAGCCTCAAGGAAATAGAGAACCCCACCCCTCACGACCTGGTCAACGCAAGGACGGTGTCCGCCGTGGTGCAGTCCTTCTTCGCCACGAGCCAGCTCTCCCAGTTCATGGACGGCACCAACCCCTTGGCAGAGCTTACCAACAAGAGGAGGCTTTCGGCCTTGGGGCCTGGGGGGCTCACGAGGAGGAGGGCCGGGTTCGAGGTCAGGGACGTGCACCACACGCACTACGGAAGGATATGTCCGATAGAGACCCCGGAGGGGCCGAACATAGGGCTCATAACATCTCTCAGCCTCTACGCTAGGGTGAACGACTTCGGGTTCATAGAGACCCCCTACAGGAAGGTCGTGAAGGAGGACGGAAAGGTTAGGGTCACGGACGAGATAGTCTACCTCACGGCGGACCAGGAGGACAAGTACACCATAGCCCAGGCGAACGCCCCCCTGAACCCGGACGGGACCTTCAAGAACCCTTACGTCAGGGCCAGGAGGAGGGGGGAGTTCCCCCTGGTCCCGGTCGAGGAGGTGGACTTCATGGACGTGTCCCCGGGGCAGCTCGTGAGCGTGTCCACATCGCTCATACCGTTCCTTGAGCACGACGACGCGAACAGGGCCCTTATGGGGTCCAACATGCAGAGGCAGGCCGTGCCCCTCCTCAAGCCAGAGGCCCCCTTGGTCGGGACCGGGATAGAGGAGAAGGTGGCGAGGGATTCAAGGGCCGTGGTCACGGCCGAGGCGCCCGGGGAGGTGGTGAGGGTCACGGCCGACGAGATAGTGGTCAAGGAGGACAGGGACCCACAGGACCTCTCGCTTCTGGGCCGCTCCCCTTACAGGGTTTATAAACTTATAAAGTTCGCCAGGTCCAACGCCGGGACCTGCATAAACCAGAGGCCGATAGTTCGTCCCGGCGACAGGGTGGAGAGGGGGGACGTCCTGGCCGACGGGCCGGCCACGGACGGGGGGGAGCTCGCCCTGGGAGCCAACGTGCTCGTTGCCTTTATGCCTTGGGAGGGTTACAACTTCGAGGATGCGGTGGTCATATCGGAGAGGCTCTGTAGGGACGATGTCTTCACATCCGTACACATAGAGGAATTTGAGCTTCAGGTCAGGGATACCAAGAGGGGGGAGGAGGAGCTTACGAGGGAGATACCCAACGTGGGGGAGGATGCGGTTAAGAATCTGGACGAGAGAGGGATAGTCCGTATAGGTGCTGAGGTACATCCCGGGGACATATTGGTGGGAAAGGTGACGCCCAAAGGTGAGGTGGAGCCCACCCCCGAAGAGAGGCTTTTAAGGGCGATATTCGGAGAGAAGGCGAAGGACGTAAGGGACGCCTCCCTCAGGGTCCCCCCCGGAATGGACGGTGTGGTGGTGGACACCAAGCTCTTCTCCAGGAAGCCGAGGGACGAGCGAACCCGGAGGAGGGATCAGGAGCGCATAGCTGAGATAAGGAAGGAAGGAGAGGAGAGGATAAGGAGGATAAAGGAGGACAGGGATAGGTTCCTCAGGGAGCTTCTGAAGGGGAGGAGGTCGGGGGTCTGGAAGGATGCGGACGGCAACTTGATCGTGGGCGAGGGCACGGAGCTTTCGGAGGAGTTCCTCGAGGGCCTTGACTTCGATTCGGTAAGGCCCGAGGGGAGCTGGACGCAGGACGGGAAGGTGGACGGGAGGGTGGAGGAGGTGCTCAAGCTCTCGGAGGAGCTGATACGGGGGGTGAAAGAGGAGGTGGAGGCGGAGGTGGAGAAGGTGCAGCACGGCGACGAGCTTCCCCCCGGGATACTTCAGATAGTGAAGGTCTACGTGGCGAGGAAGAGGAAGATAACCGTGGGGGACAAGATGGCGGGGAGGCATGGGAACAAGGGGGTAGTGGCGAAGATCGTGCCCGAGGAGGATATGCCCTACCTCCCCGATGGGACCCCTGTGGACATAGTCCTGAACCCCCTCGGGGTCCCCTCAAGGATGAACTTGGGTCAGATATTGGAGACCCATTTAGGTTGGGCGGCACATAAGCTCGGGATAAGGGTCTCCACCCCTGTGTTCGCAGGTGCAACGATAGAGGACGTCAAGGAGGCCCTCAAGGAGGCGGACCTTCCAGAGGACGGGAAGACGGTGCTCTACGACGGAAGGACCGGGGAACCCTTCGACCGCCCAGTCACTGTGGGTTACATCTACATGATGAAGCTCATCCATATGGCGGAGGACAAGATCCACGCAAGGGCCATAGGTCCATATTCCCTGGTGACCCAACAGCCCTTAGGAGGAAAGGCCCAGTTCGGAGGGCAGAGGTTCGGGGAGATGGAGGTGTGGGCCTTGGAGGCGTACGGAGCCGCTTACACCCTCCAGGAGATGCTGACGGTGAAGTCCGACGATGTTATGGGAAGGGCGAGGACCTACGAGGCCCTGGTCAAGGGGGAGAACCCCCCTGAGCCGGGGATTCCTGAGGCGTTCAAGGTGTTGGTCAGGGAGATGCAGGGTTTGGGTATA
>QNCW01000136.1 GCA_003645885.1 Candidatus Latescibacterota bacterium
ACGAAATCCGCCATGATACACACACTATAAAGTGTAATTAGGCCGCCGAAAGGCCGTTTCTATGTAAGTCCTTGTCTTATTTGAATGGGAGATTTCCCCACTTTCCCCCACTTTCCACCACGCCGGAAGATACGTCCTGCCCAGAAAATGTCAAGGGAAAAATCGGAAAAAAAGGGGGAAAATTAGGCGGGAAGGTCTCAGATACTGAACAAAAGTTCAGTATCTAAGGAGCTTGTATATGTCGTTTATCGTCACATATACCATGAGGAGAACCAGAAGGGCCATCCCCACATACTGAACTATGGCCTTCCCCTTGGCGGACAAAGGTCTGCCTAATATCCCCTCTATTCCCAAGAGGACGAGATGTCCGCCGTCGAGGACCGGGACGGGAAGGACGTTCAGGACGGCCAGGTTGACGCTCAGGACGGCTATGAACAGGAGGAGGGCACCCATGCCCGCCCTGGCCTGCTGTCCCGCCATGTGGGCGATCATAACCGGACCGCCTAAGAGCTTGGCCGAAACCTTCCCTCTGACCAGTCCCTCCAGGAAATCGAAGGTGACCTTCAAGATGGTGTACGTATCCCATGCCCCTGCCTTTATTCCTCCAAGAACCCCTACTCTCCTCCTCGGAAGCCCCATTATCACCCCAAGCCTTCCTATCGTCTTTCCTTCTTCCTCGTGGGATTCCAGGGCGACCTCGCCCTCGAACGTCCTTCCGTCCCTCCTCCATATTATCTTCACGGTCTTACCCGGCCTCGCCCTTACGAACTCCCGCATATCGTACCAATCCCCTACCTCCGTCCCGTCCACCGCCAATATCGTGTCCCCGGGCTGGATCCCCGCCCGCTCGGCAGGTCCCCCCGGAACCACCGAGCCCACCAAGGCCGGCACAGTCGGCTTTATACCGAAATCTCCTTTTTTCCAAGAACTTACGATAACTTCCAGGGTATCCCCTCCCCTTTCCACCTTCACGATCCCACCCCGACCTACGAGCTCCGCCAACCCCTCGCCCACTTCCCTCCAGGTCCTCACCTTCCTCCCTCCGACCTCCAATATCCTGTCCCCCCGACGGATGCCGACCTCCTCCGCAGGTGAACCCGGCCTGACCCATCCCACCCGAGTTGTGTCGTATTGGACCACACCCTGTATCCAAGCACGCCCTACGAATATGAAGAAAGCCAAGAACAAGTTCATCAAAGGTCCGGCCAGGACAACCCCGGCCCTGACCTTCAATGGCTTGGAGCTGAACTCCCAGGGTGCCCCTGTACCCTCCTCCTGGCCTGCGAGCTTGACGTATCCTCCGAGGGGTATCCAGGAGATGCAGTACTCCGTCTCCCCTACCCTGAACCCCACCATCTTGGGAGGGAACCCCAAGGAGAACCTTTCGACCCTTATCCCCGAGAGCTTCGCGGCCAAGAAATGGCCGAACTCGTGGACGAAGATCAGAATTCCTAAGACGAAGACGAAGGCCAAAGCGTAGGTCATCTACCTATCAACTCCCGGGCTGCGGTGCGAGCCCATCCGTCAGCCTCCAATATGTCCTCCAAAGAAGGATCACATATGTTTCTGTGTTGTGCTAAGGTGGCCTCGTTTATCTTAGCTATCTCCTCCAAAGATATCCTACCCTCCAAGAAAGCTTCCACGGCCACCTCGTCTGCAGCGTTGAGGACCGCCGGGGCCGTCCCCCCCTCCCTTGCCGCCTCGTATCCTAAAGCTAAACACCGAAACTTGGAAGTGTCAGGCCGATAAAACCTTAAACTTCCAACCTCAACCAGATCCAAGTACTTCCACGTCCCCGGAAGTCGCTCAGGGTAGGTCAGGGCGTATTGGATCGGAAGTCTCATGTCCGGCCATCCGAGCTGAGCTATGAGGGCACCATCCCTGAACTCCACCAAAGAATGCACCACGGACTGTGGATGGACGACCACCTCTATCCTGTCCACCGGGACATCGAAGAGCCAATGTGCCTCTATTACTTCGAACCCCTTGTTCATCATGGTAGCCGAATCCACCGTGACCTTCCTCCCCATCCTCCACACCGGATGGGCCAACACCTCCTCCGGGGTCGCCCTCTCCAACCCCTCCTTCCCCCAGAAGGGGCCTCCGGAGGCTGTCAACACCAACCTCCTTACCTCCTCCCCCCTACCCGCCCTCAGGCACTGCCATATAGCGCTGTGTTCGCTGTCCACGGGCAATATCCTCGTCCCCCTCTCCCTTGCCCTCCTCATCACCAGTTCCCCGGCCATCACCAAAGTTTCCTTGTTCGCCAAGGCCACATCCCTGCCGGCCTCTATGGCGGCCAAGGTCGGCCTGAGTCCGACGGACCCGACCAGCGCGTTCACAACGATGTCCGCTTCCAACTCTCCAGCGAGGCTCGAAAGCCCTTCCTCCTTAAAAAGAACCTTTATTCCCGAATCCTTCAATAGGTTCCTGAGTTTATCTAAAGCTCCTTCCTCGGTTACGGCCACAGCTTCGGGCCTGAACTTCTTTGCCTGTTCGGCTAAAAGTTCGACGTTCCTTCGGGCGCTCAACCCCACGACCTTGAACGTATCGGGGAAACGGGAAACCACCTCCAGCGTGCTCCTGCCTATGGAGCCGGTTGCCCCTAAGACAACGACCCTCTTCATATAAGGCCTCTTAACTTCAAGTAAAGGTAGACCACCGGAACTGCGAACAGGAAGCTGTCGAACCTGTCCAACACGCCCCCGTGTCCCGGTATGAGACCCGAGGAGTCCTTCAGGCCGGCGTCCCTCTTCATGGCAGATTCTATCAGGTCCCCGATCTGTCCTCCCACCCCTACGACGGCGCCGAGGGCGAAGCAGTCCCAGAAGCTCCAAGCTAAGAGCCCCAACTTCCAGGCCCCCAGATATACTCCCACGGCGGCCGAAAGTCCGGCCGCAGCCCCCTCCAAGGTCTTCTTAGGGCTTATCCTCTCCCACAGCTTACGCTTCCCCAGACTCCTCCCGACGAAGTAGGCCGCCGTGTCCATGGCCCAGACAGAGACCAGGACCGAGCCCAAGGTCCACCCTCCATCCCTCCCCGCCCTCAGCACCGAAGCGAGCCAACCCGGAACTCCCAGATACCCTAAACCCGTAAGCCCAGCTCCCACGCCCCACATCCCCCAGAAAAGCCCTCCGAAAAGAGCCAGGACCACCCCCAGGGTCAGGCCCACCACCTCCCCTCCCACGTACCACCCCAAGACGGGCAGAAGTGCGCAACTTATGATCAGAGGCTTAGGGACCCTCACCCCCTTCACCTCGACCAACCCGGAAAGCTCCCAAGCTCCTACGGCCACCATCCCACATATGAAGGTTAAAAACGGCACCCCTCCCAGGGCGACCGAGCCCAATATCCCCGGGATCGCTACAGCTGCCACCGCCACCCTCCTACCGAGCTCCCCCATCCTCGCCCCGCAACTGCTCGCTCGTCATCCCGAACCTCCTCTCCCTCCTCTGATAGGCCTCTATCGCTTGGTAGAGGTGCTGCCTCCTGAAGTCCGGCCAGAGGACGTCGGTGACCCATATCTCCGTATAGGCCATCTGCCAGAGCAGAAAATTTGACACCCTAAGCTCCCCGGAGGTCCTTATCAGAAGGTCAGGATCGGGAAGGCCTGCGGTGTAAAGGTGGGCCGAGATCACTTTCTCGTCCACCTCTTCGGGCCTGTACCCCTTCTCCAGTATCCTCCTCACAGCGTCAACTATCTCGACCCTCCCGCCGTAGTTCAGGGCGAGGTTGAGCACGAGGCCGGTGTTGTCCTTGGTCCTCTCCATCGCCCAAAAGAGGGCCTCCCTGCTGGCCTTAGGAAGTCCCTCTAGCCTCCCTATCGCCATAAGCTTCACGTTGTTCCGGTTAAACTCGTCCACCTCCTCGTAGAGGGTGTCCCTGAGGAGCCTCATGAGGGCCCACACCTCCCTCCTGGGCCTCCTCCAGTTCTCCACAGAAAACGCATAGAGCGTCAGCACCTCTATCCCCAGCTCCCCACAGGCCCTCACCACGTCCCTCACCGACTCCCTACCCGCCCTGTGCCCCTCTATCCTCTCCAACCCCCTCATCTTGGCCCAGCGGCCGTTCCCGTCCATTATGATAGCTATGTGTCTCGGGAGGTCGCCCTTTGCTTTAATTCTTTCCTGTATTTCTTTGTCCTCTAATTCGTTCATAACACCCTATCTCCCCCTATATCCAGATCCCCTCCAGCATCCCTCCTACAAGCTTCACCGCCTCCTCCGGGGCCATGCTTTCGAGCTTCTCGCTGAAGGGCTCCGGCGTCACAGGTCCTTCGTACCCTATCTTCCTAAGGGCCTTCAGGAACCCCACAAGGTCTATGACTCCGGTCTCCCCGGGAAGGCAGCGCACGTTGTCCACCTGCTCGTCCACCGGAACTTCTCTGGGCGCGTCGTTTATGTGCACGTAAACCACCTGTTCCCCCTCGAGCTCCTCGATCTCGTACACCGTCCCGTAGGACGTGTACCAGTGCCAGGAGTCCAGAAGGAGCCCCACGTTCTCTCCGACCATGGCGCACAGGGCAAGCATTCCGTCCATGGTATGTAGAAACGGATAACGCTTCCCCACCCTCAAGGTCCTCGTGCCCAAGAACTCCAACCCGAGCCTGAACCCGAACTCTCCCAGGACTTCTGCTATGGGCCCGAGCCTTTCTATATGCCACCTGAAGTTCTCCCGGAAGGGCCTATCGTCCGACCACGATGGGACCCAGGTGTAGGCCCTATCGCAGCCGACTTCCTTCAGGGGTCCCAAGGCGTCCCTCAACCGCCTCAGGCCCTCCCTGTACGCCTTTTCATCCCCCTTCCAGTCCACAGGAAGCCCTATCCCTCCGACCTTAAGTTCCCCTAAAAGGTCCTTTACATAGTCTGCCGACCTTTCCCGGACCAACCCCGCAACCTCCCAGGGGTCCAGATCCACCCCTTCGAACCCCCCGAGCTTGGCGAGCCTTACGGACTCCTTCAGATCGGCATGTATCCCTAATGCTCCCGGGCTCAAATTCCTGTACATCGTTCCCCCTTCTGTCCGGCTGCAACAGAATATAGCCCTTTTTCCGACGGAAAACAAGCAGGGGCGGATTATCTTTCGATCTTACGCCTCGTCTCCTTCTCTATCGCCCTGCTCTTCTCCAACACCTTGTCGTATCCTTCCTTAAACCTTTCTTCCAACTTCTTCGGTAAAAGTTTCTTGCCTTTATTAACTCCTCTCAGGAGCAACTGCGCCACCTTAGCCTTCCCTATCCCGCTCCTCGTCCCCGGCACGTACGCGGTCAGAAGCCCCAGGCCTGCAGCGATGAGGACCCCCCCCACCACGAGTCCCAGCAGCCCTCCGAGGAGCCTGTCCAACCAACCTAAGAGGGCGGCCCTCGAGGCGCGCCAGAGGGTCCTCCCGACCCAACCCACGACCAGAGCTATCACGAAGAAGCACAGTACGAACCCTGCCACGTTCGCCAGGGTCCCTCCACCGAACCACCTTCCCACCCAGCTGTGGAGGTACACCGCCCCGACCCCTCCTAAGACAGCCGAGAGGAGAGCGAAGATAACCCTGATCAGACCTCTGTACATCCCGTAAAGGACGCATACGCCCAATATCACAACTATGGCGGTGTCCTGTACGCTCATCTTCCCCTCCTACTTTGGACCCACCTTAGAACCTCCTCCCATCCCACCACCCCCGCCGTGGCTCCGAGCTCCGTCACCGCCGAAGCTCCGCATGCGTTAGCGACCAAGGTGGAGTCCCTCAACCTCCATCCCCTCGCCCTGGCGGCCAGGAATCCTGCCACGAAGGCGTCCCCGGCCCCGGTCCCATCCACCTCGTTCACACGGAACCCTCGTACATAACCTTCCTCCTCTCCATAGATGTAACATCCATCCTTTCCTAAAGTTATCAGAACCGTCCTCGCACCCCACCTCCTGAGGACTTCGGCCATCTCCTCCGGAAGCCGCCTCCCCGTTATCCTCTCCCCCTCCAACCTGTTCAGGAAAAGGTAATCTAAGGGCAGGATGTCCCTGACCTTCTCCTCCCACATCCCGTCCGGATCGTACTCCACCCCGACTGACGTGACGAGGCCCTGGGACTCGGCCCTCCTGAAGAACCTCCCCCAGTCCATCCGCCTGGCCTTCATAACGCCCGAGGCGTGCACCCAGTCCCATGCTCCGAGGTCCTCGGGAAGGTCCCCCTCCTCAAGCTCCTCTGACGCACCCGGAGCGTAGAGGAAGGACCTCTTCCCGTCGGAGCCCACGAGCACGAGGCATGCCGAGGTCCTCCCCCCCACCTCGACCATATCCGTGGGGAGTCCAGCCCTTTCCATCTCCCTCATCAAGAACTCCCCCAAGGCATCCCTTCCCACCCTCGTCACGACGTCGGGCGTAAAGCCCAGCTTCTTCAACGCTAAGGCGGTGTTAAGGGTACATCCCCCGGGGAAGAGCCCTATCTCGTCCACAAGCTCGGTATGCTCCCTCCGAGGGAAGCTACCGGCAGGCCTTACGACCACGTCCGCCACGGCCTGTCCTACTAAGAGGAACCTCACA
>QNCW01000137.1 GCA_003645885.1 Candidatus Latescibacterota bacterium
GACGCACTCACGATCCTTCCGCCCGCCTCGAATTCGTCGCTCCCTATCTTTATGTCCGATACCTCGATGTCCTTGTAGAAGCTCCTCCTCAGTATCTGGACGGTCTCGACGGCCTTGCTTATCGCGCTCCCCCTCGCCCTTAAAACGAGCTCCCGCTCCCCTTCGTCGAGGATGGTTACGCATGCCATGACGTAGTTCATGACCGGCTTGCTCCCGACTATCACCATCCTCATCTAGATCACCGAGGAGATCAAGGCCGCGAAGTAAAGGCCGGCCAAGGGGATGAGCAGCCTTTTCGCCATCCCGAAGGTACGATCCATGCCATTGGAAAAGCCTTCCCAGACGTCCGATCCCGCCGTCCTGACCTCGCTCTTGAACGAGCCGTACCAGAGCCCCCCATCCGAGAGCTCCTTGCCGGCCTCTTCAAGCATCTTGAGCAGGATTTCGGCCAACCTTTCCTTCGGCGTGGCTTCGCCGAGGTAGTAATAGCCCTTCGGGTTCCTTATCTTGCCGGAGTTGAAGTGCGTGTCGGTCGTGCAGAGCTCGACGAGTTCGACCCCCCTTTCTTTGAAGATGGCGGAGACGTATTCCTTGATGCCGCCTACGGCGTTGTTAGCATCGGCGAAGACGTAGGCATACCTTTTAGAGCCGACCTCGATCAGTATTAGGGATAGGCCCAAGGGCCCCACGTCTGCCCCGAACCCATCCCTGACGCTTTTGTAGGCAACCCTGAACCTTTCGAGCTTCGCATCCTTCAAGGCTTCAAGGACCTCGATCCCGGCGCTTATCGCATCTTCGCAGTCTTCGTCGGTCGGCTCAGGCCCTCCGGAGTTGTGGGCATCGATCAGCAAGAGCATGAGCCCTTCCTCCTCGGCCTTCCGCTTCAGGGCCTCTAGGACCCTCTGGGGGAAGTCCTCTATGCCGTGCGGGGATGCGGAGATGGTGAGAAGGGCGGCGCCGTCGAACCTTATCCCGCTGACCGTTATCTTGCCCCTTTTGGAATAGAAGGGGTGGGAGCATGCCTCCCCTCTGAACCTCTTCTCAAGCCTCATACTCGACAGGTAGCGCTCCACCTCGCCCCTAGAGGGGAGATCGGTGTCGTGCCCCGATATGCCGTGGGCGACGACGGCATCGAGGCCTAGGTCCTTCACGGCATTGGAGATGTCGTAGGGGAGGTTGTTGCTACCGACCGAGGCGAGGGGGCCCGGATGGACCCCAGGGATCACGAGCACGAACCCCCGATCGAATATGATGTAGTGGGTCTCCACGGTCTTGGGCTTGCTCAGGCCCTCCAGATGAGATTCGAAGAGCTCGGGGGAATCGCAGATCCATAGCATCAGGAAGGTCTTGAACAGGTATATGGGCTTCTGGCCGAAGAACTTCTTACCCTTCGAATCGATGAGTTCCATGTAAAGGGCCGAGTAAAGGACGAACGAGATGCCGAATAGATCGGCCAAGGGGTTGGAGAAAGAGGAGAAGAAGGAAGGGCCTAGGAGCGATATGAGGAGCAGAAAGGGCTGAAAGAACGAGGCGAACAGAGACCTTACCGGGTCCCCGAAGAACACGGCCCTGAAGACTATGACCCTGTATCCGATCGCCATGAACATCCCGGTTGCCAAGAGCGTTTGCCCTTTTGAGAAGGGGGCCCCTATCAGATAGGTCAGGAGCCAGAAGAGGCTCGAAGTCAGCGATACCATCGAAAGCCTCTTCAAGCTCGCTATCTTGTTCTTGAACAGCATGGACTTCTCGATGCCCATCCCCAAGGCCAAGGCAACGGGGATGTAGATCGATCTGGCCAAGGGTAGGGCCGAAGCCAGGACGAGCAGGAAAGGGATCAGGAAGGAGAGGGGCAAGTTCACCCAGACGGGTGGGAGGGTGAAGAGCAGTCTATACCTTCTGGATATGTTCGTGGTGGCGCTCGTTTTATTCATAGAAGGACATCGAGCAGGATGGCGATCACTATGAGCGCTATGGATAGGCCGGTCACCAACTCCGGCCTTACCTTGATCCCCTGGGTTTCATCCTCGAAGAACCTTAAAAGGCCGGCGCTAGAAGCCGGTAGCGGGGCCTCTCTCCTCCTCCTGCTACTCATACCCCCAATTCTCCGAGTCCGGTTTTAAAGTTTTCTAAAGATGCTCCACTTCATTCGAAATCGAAGAGTAGACCCTTAAGAGCAGGGACTTCAGCTCCTCTAGGCCGAGGTCGGCCCTTATCAGGTGGCTACCGCAACCGGCCCTGCAGTCGCTCGAGCCGAACCTCGGGATTTTGGTCGCATGCCTCCCCAAGGCCTTGAAGATCGCCTGGTTCACTTTGCACTCAACCCTCATGTCTTCCTTGCACCAGACGGCCCAGAGGAGCTCCGAGTCCTCGTCCTTGAGCAGGTAGTCTATGTGCCAGAAGGTCTTCTTCTCCCCCCTCAGATGCCTCCTCACCCTTCGGTAGTCCGAACCCGTGTATACGTAAAGGCCCTCCTCGAAGTCCAGGTCCCCCAGGCTCCCCACCTTTATCCGCTTCCCCCTAGCAAGCCTTATAACCAGGCTGTAGGCACATCTGACCACGGAGATCGGTAGGCCGGAAGTGTATAAGCTTTGAAGCTTGTAACGCCTGGGGAGAGGGTAGGGGTCATAGAGGAATACGAGCCGGGGGAGGGGACCTACGTGGTAGATGGCGTCATATACTCGAGCAGGCTCGGCTTCGTCGAGGTCGATAAGGAGAGGAGGATCGTGGTGAAAGGGAAGAGGCTCGTAGGGGTCCCGGAGGTCGGGGACGAGGTGATAGTCAAGACGACTCTGGTGCAGAGGAACATAGTGAACGGCGTGATCATCTTCATAAACGGGGTGGAGGTCGATTCTTGCTTCGTCGCCCTCCTACTGCTGAGGGGGGCCCAGAAGAAGATATTCGTCGGGGACCTGATCAGGGCGAGGGTTATAAGCAGGGCGAACGGCGTGGTCCACGTCTCCGTGAGGGGGCCTGAGATGGGGGTCGTGCAAACGGTATGCAACCACTGTGGTGGCAAGGTCGTGAGGTACAGGGCGAATGCGGTGAAGTGCGTCGAATGCGGGGCGGTGGAGGAGAGGCTCCTCTCGAAGGAGTTCGGCAGGTTCGACCTGCCCGTGCTCAAAGCTTATAAGCGGATCTGAGGTCGATAACGCATGGAACTCAGGGTCTTAAAGGAAGGGGATGGGTATAAGATAATCTTGGAGGGATGCGATTACTCGGTGGGGGACATAATAAGGCACGAGTTGCTCAAGCGAGGATTCCCATCCGGCCTGACCCAGCCCCACTTGCTAGAAAAGAGGTTCGTCATCTACACGAAGGCCGGGGTGAAGGATTTGAAGGAGGCGATAGAGGCGGCGATAAAAAACGTCGAGGAGCTCAAGAAGGAGGCGATGAAGTCGCTCAAGCTAAGCAATATTTAAATAGCGTGGCTTTCGCTTATAAAAGCATGAATTATAAGGTCGGGACCCTTCTCGAAAAGGAGCGGCTGACCGATAAAATCTTCAGAATGAAGCTCCACCACCCGCAGATAGCGTCCAAGGTGAGGGCGGGGCAGTTCATACTCCTGCTGATGGACGAGAGATCGGAGAGGGTGCCCTTTGCCGTGTCCGATTGGAGCGGGGAGGATGGTTGGATAGAGTTCGCATTCGAGGTGGTCGGGTACAGCACCAGGAGGCTGTCGGAGGTCGAGCCCGGATACGGGTTCCTGAACGTAGCGGGGCCCCTAGGGAACCCGGTCGAGGTCGAGGGAGGGATCGACGTCTGTGTGGTCGCCGAAGGGATCGGGATCTCCGAGGCGTATGCGGTCGCCAGGGCGTTCAGGGAGGCGGGGTGCGCGGTCCGCTCGGTCCTAGGGGCCGATAGGGAATCCGAACTCTTCTACCTGGACAAGGTCGGATCGGTCAGCGACGAGGTGTTCCTCTGCACGAAGGATGGCAAGTGGATCCCTGAAAGGCTGAGGGAGGTGATGGAAGCGAAGAGGCCGGATCTCGTCTATACGGTTGGCAAGGTCGAGACCATGAAGGCCGTCTCCGAACTCACCAAGGAGCTTGGGGTGAGGACCCTGGCGAGCCTGAGGCCGATAATGCTCTGCGGGATAGGGATCTGCGGCTCTTGCAGGGTCAAGGTAGGGGGGAAGATAAGGCTCACCTGCCTGGACGGCCCGTCCTTCGACGCCCACCAGATCGACTTCGACGAGCTCCTGGCGAGGATGGGCATGTTCAGGGAGGAGGAGCGCGTGGTTTCGGAGGTGATGAAATGAGCGAGAGGATAAGGCCCGGAAAGCTACCGAGGCAGGAGGTGCCCAAGAGGCCGGCGGAGGAGAGGGTGAAGGACTTCAACGAGGTCGTGCTCGGCTTCGACGAGGAGCACGCGGTCCTGGAGGCTATGAGGTGCCTCCAGTGCGATCCGGCCCCATGCGTCGAGGGGTGCCCGGTCCACCAGGACATACCCGGTTTCATAAAGCTCATAAAGGAGAGGAAGTTCGACGAGGCCTACTTCAAGGTCAGGGAGCACAACCTACTGTCCGCCATAACCGGGAGGGTCTGCCCTTACGAAAAGCAGTGCGAGGGCGCGTGCATACTCACTAGGGCGAAGAAGCCGATAGCGATAGGGGCTTTGGAGAGGTTCGTCTCCGACTGGGGGGTAAAGCACGGCCTGCACAAGGAGTTCAAGAAGAAGGAGGAAGGCAGGGGCAAGGTAGCAATAGTTGGAAGCGGTCCGGCCGGGCTACAAGCGGCTGGGCAACTCGCCCTCCTAGGGTACGAGGTGGTGCTTTTCGAGGCGTTGCACAAGCCCGGAGGAGTCTTGATGTACGGCATACCCGAATACAGGCTCCCGAAGAAGGTGATAGAGGAAGTCCTGGAGTTCCTCAGGGAGGCCGGCGTCGAGTTAAGGGAGGGGAGCCCGATCGGCAGGGTGATGACCATCCACGACCTGCTCAAGGACGGCTACAGGGCCGTGCTTATAGGGACGGGGGCTGGCATGCCCAGGTTCCTTAACCTGCCCGGCGAGAACCTCCCAGGGGTGTACTCGGCGAACGAGTTCCTGATCAGGGTGAACCTGATGAAGGCCAACCTCTTCCCAGAATACCCGACGCCCGTTAAGGTCGGCGAGAAGGTCGTGGTGATAGGGGGAGGGGACACGGCGATGGACTCGGCCAGAACGGCCTTGAGGCTCGGAGCGGAGGTCAGCATCCTATACAGGAGGGGGAGGGAGGAGGCCCCGGCGGGCAGGGTAGAGCTGGAGGAGGCGATAGAGGAAGGGGCGGAGTTCGTGACCCTGACGAACCCGGTCGAGTTCTTGGGGGATGGCAGGGTGAAGAAGGTCAGGTGCATAAGGATGAGGCTCGGAGAGCCCGACGAGAGCGGGAGGAGGAGGCCGATCCCGATACCGGGTAGCGAGTTCGAGGTCGAGGCCGATACGGCCATAGTCGCGATAGGGTACAGGATAAACCCGCTCATAGCCAGAACCACCCCGGACCTTAAGGTCCATGAGTGGTATAAGACGATACTGGTGGACGAGAACTACCAGACGAGCATAAAGGGGGTCTTCGCCGCCGGAGACGTCGTGACCGGGGAGGCGACGGTTGCGAAGGCCATAGGGGCCAGCAAGGTTGCGGTGAGGGCGATCCACAGGCTCTTGAAGGAGGGCTAGCAAAGGTTTTAAGGAACTCCCCCTCTTTAAGGGCGGAGATGAGGTTCTGCCCCAAATGCAACAGCAGGATGAGGATCAAGAGGGTCAAGAAGGATGGCAAGGTCGTCCCGATGTACGTGTGCGTCAAGTGCGGTTACATGGAGCCGGCCGATAAGACCGAGACCCTGAAGGTCGTGGAGAACGAGGGGGAGGCGATAAAGGTCGTGTCCGACGACATAAGGACTTTGCCGACCGCCGAGGTCGTGTGCCCGAACTGCGGTTACAACAAGGCGGTCTGGTGGATGGCCCAGACCAGGAGCGGGGACGAGCCCCCGACCCAGTTCTTCCGATGCCTCAGATGTGGCTACACCTGGAGGCAGTACGCCTAATAAGCAAACGTTATTAAACTACGAATTCGATCAGAGGGGAAGGTGATAGTATGTCGTTCGTGGTCAGGACCGAGAGGCCGGACGAGTGGAAGGCCGTCGCTTCCCTCATATCGACCCTGGTGGACGAGGCTACGTTCGAGGTGACGTCCGAAGGCCTATCCTTCAGGGCCATGGACCCCTCTCACGTCGCCATGCTCGATCTCTTCTGGCCGAACAGCGGCTTCGAGAGGTTCGAGTGTGACGGAGAGGTGAAGTTCACCATAAGGATCGACGAGTTCAACAAGATATTGAAGAGGTCCAAGAGAAACGACGAGGTGGAGCTGAGATCGAGCGGGGAGGGGCTCGAAGTCAAGCTGGAGGGGAACTACAAGAGGTCATTCGAGCTACACTTCATAGAGAGCACCTACGCCCCCGCCAGGTCCCCGAAGTTCTCCTTCAAGGCCAAGTGCCTGGTCGACATAGCTACGTTCAGGGACATACTGAAGGACATAGGGA
>QNCW01000138.1 GCA_003645885.1 Candidatus Latescibacterota bacterium
TCATCCCGATTAAATGACTTCTTAGTTGAAAATGAGGGTCAAACGAGACCATTTGAGGAGGGGAAAGATCACCCTCTCCATCCCTTCCCGGGATGTACCCTTTGTCGAATCTTTGATCAAGCGTTTTCCCAACGTATCTTTTTTTGAGTTGGTCATCAGTGCTCTGAAGGAAAAGTACGGGGAAGGGAGTTGCTCACGTCCCTTGGTAGCCTCAAAGCTTACTCCAGGGGCCGGACCGAAGATATGGAGCGCGTCCTGAAAGAGGTGACCGCCAATGCCGCGCAAGAGGGCCCTGATTCTTGATACCAAGGTGATCCTCCGGTTCCTGCTGGGGGATGTGCTTGAGCTGTACGAGAAGGTCTACCGAGTTTTCCAGCGGGTGGAAGAGGGCGAGCCGGAGGTGCTCCTCAGTGATGTTGTCCTTTAGGAGTGCGTGTGGGTACTGGAGAAGTTCTACGGGATTCCTTGGGAGCAGATCGTGGAAAAGCTTTTGCTGCTCCTTCAGGCTGAGGCCATCCTGACCGAGACGCTGAAACCCGCTCTTGAGGAAAATCCCCCTTTAGACTTGGATGGAGGTACGCTATTTCTGCCCTAAGTGTAAAATGTCTTGGGAATCAACTCTAAAGGTTTCCTTGGCAAGAAGGCTCCGTAATGCCTTTTGGAGGCGTGCGCGGATGCGTTTGCCAAGACGTCGGAACCCAAGTAGCATGGCGACTTCCCGCAAAAGGTCCTCCACCTTGCAGGGAGACAAGGCCTCTGCTGAAACCCGGAGGAGATCCTCCATTTCCTTGAGCTCTATTTCATCCAGCCTGCGGATAGTAGAAGGATCTTTAGGATCCGCGATTCGCGGCTTGCCCATGTAGCGGGCCTTCCAGCCTCGCCGCCTCCTGCGGCGGATAAGAGGGCGGTACACCTCGACTTTTTTCTCCCGCAGGAGGCGCGTGCGAAGGTCAGGGGCTGGTTCAATAGGGGTGGGGTCCAGGACAACGGCACTGCTCGCCGTAGAGCGATCCAGGGGGTGGGGATTGGAGACCTTTCCCGTCCGGGCCTTTCGGAGCGCCTTTTCCACCTCCTGACGCAGGCGTTCCTCCGCCCTCCTTCGTTGGTACCACCAGTCCGTGGACCACACCCGCACCACCTTCCAGCCCTGCCGTTCCAGCCACTCCTGACGGATGCGGTCCCGCTCCCGCACGGTGGGCAGGCGGTGATAGGACGCCCCGTCGCACTCCACCGCTACCTGCACCCGCTCGGGGTCCAGGGGGTCCCGGACCGCCAGGTCAATCCGGTAGGGCCCCACACCGTACTGCGGGACCACCTCATACCCCCACGACCGGAGGACGTCCGCCACCGAGGCCTCAAACTCCGATTCGTAGGATCGGCCGGTCTCGCCCTCACTCACCTTCTCGGCGTCCCGGGCGTACCGGAGATACGCCTGGAAAACCCGCAAGCCTTCTTGGTCGGAGCTGTCAGAAAGGCGGAGGTCTTTCGGTTGAAGGGAGGTCACTAGGACGACTTTCTCCCGGGCTCGAGTGACCAGGACGTTAAGCCGACGCTCTCCGCCGGCCTGAGTGAGGGGGCCGAACTGGAGTGTAAGGCGCCCGTCAGGACCTCGACCATAAGTGGTGGAAATAATGATGACATCCCGCTCGTCGCCTTGGACCGCCTCCAGGTTCTTCACAAAGAAGGACTCTCCATCGCGCCACTGCTTCTCCTCCCAGAGCTGATGCAGGCGGGGGTCCTGGCGGGACCGGCGTTCAAGTTCGTCCAGCACGGCGTCCTTCTGGGCTTCATTCATCGTGACCACGCCCAAGGTGCGGGAAGTCCCCCACCGCTTTAAGTGCTCAAGGACCTGCCGACACACCTCTTCCACCTCGGCCTGGTTCACGCGACGCCCACCCCGTTCGTAGACCGCGTTCGGCAGGTATCTATACTCAATGCCTGTATCCCCACCTGGGACCTTTGGTGTGGGGAAGGTGATCAGTTCGCCTTTATAGATGTAGTGATTGGAAAACGCGATGAGCCTCTCGTCCTTACTGCGGTAGTGCCACCGGAGGAAAACAGACGGCAAAACACCCTCAAGGGTTTCCAGGACGCTCTGGCCCTCTGGGATGTAGGCTGCCTCCTCTTCTTCCTCCTGTTCCTCTTCCGCCACGGCATCCAGGACTCGGGCTTCAAAGAAGGCGGTGGGGGGTAGCTGCTTGGGGTCTCCACAGATCACCACCTGCTTGGCTCGGTAGATGGCAGGGATGGCGTCCTCAGGTCGTACTTGGGAAGCCTCGTCAAAGATGACCAGATCAAATCGGTGGTCTGGCAGGAGAAAGTAGCTGACCGAAAGGGGACTCATGAGCCAACAGGGCTTCACCGACAAAATGGTGTGGAAGGCCTCTTGGATGATCCTCCGGATGGGCCGGTGCCGGCGCTGTTTCCGGGCCTCCCGTCTGATCATCTGCACCTCAGGGCGGGATTCTATGATATTGCTCCGTTGTTCGCTGAGGATGCGGATAGTACGGACGGAGGCCCACTTCTCCAGGTCCTTATCCAGGCGCCGGAACTTATCCAGGTATTGCTGGTGCCGTTCCCAGCGGAAGTCTTTCAATACGGGGTCTTCGGCGAAGACGCAATCCAGCCACCGGGCCAATACCAGCCGTTCCACTGCCTTTGGCAGGTCCTCCGGGGGTAGGTCGGGATTTGTCAGAAGGGCGTCCACGACGGGAGCGGAGAGATGCTCAGCTAAGACCTTCCGAAACCTTTGGAGGTCCAGATAACGCTGGACTTCCTCTACCCGCTTCTGCATCCGCTGAAGGTGGCGGGTGAGGTCTGGAAACTTGGTTGCCTCAAACGAAACCTTTCCTTGAACTTTAGGGAAGGGCTTGACAAAGCGTTCTGCAAGGGCCTGAGAGACCTCTTTCCATTTCCGCAAAGCCTGGGCCAAGGACTCCGGAGAAGGGCGCTCTTGAGGATGTTGTCCTGCGCGGGCGAGGGAGGACGGGACCACATCGTAATCCTCCACCCACGAGAGGATTTCTGCCCATATTTCCAGGGCGGAGAGCGCCTCTTCCCAAGATTGGAGGATGGGCTCAGGGATCCATTCCCACTCGGTGGCGAGGGCCTTAGCCAGTTCCCGGAAGTGCTCCCCGGCCTCTAGGCACTGGTACAGGTCCTCCAAAAAGAGGGGGAGGTCCGCCACGGAGACCTGTCCCTTGAGCAGGGGTGTCAGGCGCTTCCAGAAGTGGGCGAGGCGCTCCAGGGCCTCCTCCGCCTCTCGGAGTTCCTGGAGCAGGCCTTTGAGAGGCTCCCCGGTGGCGGAGAGGGCCTCCTCCGTCAGGCCCAACGCCTGAGTGGACTCAGTCCACTCCAGCCAGGTTTCCAGGAGGGATTCAGCCGTCGCCATCTGCTCGTCATCTGCTTCCGCCTGGCCCGAGAGTATCCGGCGTACCTTAAGGGGCAAACCGGTGGGAAAAGCTTTTCTAATCGTCTGCGCCAAGGACAGAGCCTCTCCCGCTTTTTCCAAATCCGTCTGCAGGCCCGCGTAGTAGCGCCCTAAGAACTTAGAAAGGTCCGGCTCCCTTTGAAGTGCCTCCAGGGATGTCTGAAGGGCTTGCAGTTTTTGAAGGATCTGGAGGACATGGGAAACCTGATCCCTCGAGGGCTTTCCACCTCGGAAGGTCTCCCGGAGGTGCTTTGCCAGACAGCGGTAGGAAGGCACCAGGAACCGGAGGGGACTCCCCTGCCAGCGCTGCCAGGTGTCCCACGCTTCCTGAGCCTTGAGGTTCAGGAGGTCCTCCTTCCACTCCCGGAGAAGGTCCTGGCGCAGGCCCTTCCACTCGGACAGGAGCGAAAGAAAGTGCTGGGCCTTGTCCAGAGCCTCGGCGGGCACCCGTCTCTGGAGCCACTGCAGCTCCAGGGACAGGCCCCGCACGAGGGCCTTGGCCAGGGCTACGGTCCGTCCCACATCCCGCAGGTCCATACAGGGGTCCAGACCAAGCCCGGCCCGAAGGGTATTCGCCTGGCGCCCCGCCCGCTCCAGGGCAGTGCGGAGGTCCTGTAGGAGGGGCCGGTGGTCCAGAAGCAAAGCTACAGGTTGACTGAGAGCCTCTTTTAAAAGGCTGGACGAGAGAAGGACTGCTACCGTCTCCTGGATGGTCCGGACATCCTGTGCGAAGAGGGGGGCTTCCTCCTTCGGGGAGAGAAGGGCGGTCTCTACAAAGGGCGAAACCCTCTCCCGCGCCTCCGCGAACTGTTTCAAGGCGGAGAGAGTCTCCCTCCCTTGGGTGAGCCACCGCTGCACATCCCGCTTTTGTGTCCAGGCGCGGGGAAGGGGTGGAAGGCCCTGAAACGCCTCCAGGAGTTTGTGGAACTCCCAGGCCTGCTCCACGGTGCGGGGGGAGCGAAACCCGAGAGACCTACAGACTTGCTGTAGGACCCCTGTTACTAAACCCAAGGCCTCCTTCACGCCCTGCACCAGGCTCAGGAGTTCCGTGCGGATCTTTTCCGAGAAGGCATTCACCTGTATCCCCCACCATGGGAAAGCGGGGCCCTCCCTTGCCAGGTCCACCACTGGGGCAAGGGCCTGGGCTAGGTGGATGATCTCCGCAAGCTTTTCCTCTGTCAGGTTCGCCACATCCATAGGGATTTCGGCCGGGACCTGAACAGCGGGGAGGCAGCTCACCCGGCCGATCACTTGGTAGGGGGTGCGGTTCAGGGGACGCCGTGGAGTGTGGACCGCTTTCGTGTAGTCGGCAAGGGCCTTACGACGTAAGTCCAGGTCCGCCGGAAGGCCAGCAGGTGGGGCGGATCTATCCTTCCACCCTCTTCTCATCTCCTCTGCGATAGACTTGGCCACCTGGCCCCGCTTGGTCCTGTAATCGTGCAGGTCAAGGCAGAAGGGCTCCAGGTGTACATCGCGCAGGCGTCGAAGCACCACCTCCAGCGCTGCGCGCTTCTCGCTGACGAAGAGGACGGACTTGCCCTGAGTCAGCGCATCCGCAATGATGTTTACGATGGTCTGGCTCTTGCCCGTGCCGGGGGGTCCATGGATCCAGAAGGACTCCCCTGTACGAGCCCGGAGCACCGCCTCCAGCTGACTGCTGTCGGCGGGCAGAACGGTGGCTGTTTCACTGGAGGGACGGGTGTCCAGCGCACTCTTGTCAATGACAGTAGAGGACCTCAAGTCGGGCCGGGACACCCCTGCTAGGGCCTGCACAACAGGGTGTTGGATGATGCGGTCCTCGTTGTCTTTCAGATCCCGGTAGATGGCCATCTTGTGAAAGGAAAACAGGTTCAGCCAGCAGACGGACTGGACGGTCCAGCCCCGTTCCCGTACGGCGTTGGCCACTACCTCTAGTATCTCCGAGAGGTTCTCAGGGTCCACCTCTGGTAGGGAGATTCGCTCCACATCCTGGAGATAAACTTTCAGGGCGAGGTTGAATTGCACCTCTTCCTCCTCGCGGAGGCTCAGTAAGAAGGGATTGCCAGGGGATTCCTGTTCTAGAGTCACGGGTACGAGAAGAAGAGGCGATTCCCAGGTTTCGGGTCCGCTCCGCAGCGCCGTTCGCTGGACGGGGCTCCACCGCAGGAGCCCGAAGGCAAGGAAAAGGGTCCAGAAACCTGCGTCATAATAGAAGGTGCGTACACGCCGGCGCAGGCGGACCAGGGCGGATAGGAGGTTCTTTCCCGGATAGGCGATGCGGGCCTTTGGGTACCGGGACCATCGGGGCTGCTGGAGAGAGGCTATCCACTCCTCCCGATCCAAGTCCTGTTCCTCCTGTTCGGACAAAGGGGCCTCCCCTGCCCAGTCTTCGGGGACGAGGAGAAGTGTTTCCTCCTCCTGCAGGAGGAGGGTCCAGGCCTGTTCGGGGGAAGGTTCCAGAAGGGTCAACCGTCTTCGGCGCGTGCCGGAATGAAGCAGGGGGTTGCGGGGCGTGAGGTCAATCAGCCGTTTTCTCCACTGCTCCATCGTGCGCCGGAGCAGGGAGTCCAGTGTTTGGAAAGATGAACGCACATCTTCCCCTGCTCCTTGCTGCTTTATAAGCCCTCGCTGAGAACTATCCATTTTTAAATTAGGCTAGTCTCAAATTACTTTAACCTTGTTCTGCAAAGAAGGCAATGGGGCTAAAACAGCTCGGACACAACCCTGGGGACCTCTTTGCTTCAAGGAAGACGATATCTTCCTCTGTGAAGGTCAGTACTCTATCCCCTTCCTGGAAGTTATCCCTTCCCTAAAGGGGTGTTTCACCTCGCGCATTTCGGTGACGAGGTCGGCCATCTCCAGGAGCTTCGGGTGGGCGCCGCGGCCGGTGAGCACCACGTGGAGTTCCGGTGGACGGTTGCGCAGGACCTCGAGGACTTCTTCCACATCCAATAGCCCATAGGCGATGGCGTTACAGACCTCATCCAGCACCACCATGAAGTAACGGCCCGAGAGGATCTTCTCCTTACACA
>QNCW01000139.1 GCA_003645885.1 Candidatus Latescibacterota bacterium
ATCTAAGTCTTACGAGTGCTGTCATCCCCCTCCACCCTGCCATGACTTACGTTCCCGTCCCCCCACCTCCTCCACCACTCTTCTATCTTCTGGAGGGCCTGCATGGGGGTCATCTCGTAAGGGTTGAGTTCTCTGAGTTCCTTGAGGATCGGGGGCTCCTGGACGTCCCTGAAGAGGTCCATCTGAACCTCGGCCACCCTCCGGGACCTCCTCTTCCTTCCCCTCATCGTGCGCAGGGGGTCGAGCTCCTGCGCCTCAAGGTTGGAGAGGACCTCCTCGGCCCTGGCTATGACCTTTTGGGGGAGGCCGGCGAGCCTTGCGACGTGTATCCCGTAGCTGTGGTCGCAGCCTCCCGGAACCACCTTATGGAGGAAGGCGACCCCGTCCCGGTCCTCCCTCACCGCCATGTTGTAGTTCCTCACCCTCGGAAGGAACCTTTCAAGCTCCGTAAGCTCGTGGTAGTGGGTGGCGAAGAGGGTCCTCGCCCTGACCTTAGGCTCGTTGTGGAGGTACTCGACTATGGCCCATGCGAGGCTCAGGCCGTCGAACGTGCTCGTGCCCCTCCCCACCTCGTCCAAAAGGACCAAGCTCTTAGGAGTTGCGTTGTGGAGGATGTTGGCGGCCTCGTGCATCTCGACCAAAAATGTGCTCTCGCCCGCAGGGAGGTTGTCGGATGCCCCCACCCTCGTAAATATCCTGTCCACGATCCCTATGTGGGCATACTTTGCTGGCACAAAGCTGCCCATCTGTGCCATGAGGACGATTATGCCTATCTGGCGGACGAAGGTGGAGTTGTGACTTACGAAGCCGTCCGCCACATAAGCGTGGTCCCCGGGAACGGAGAGGTCGTACACCTCGGCCTCCCCTTGTTCGACCTTGGCCACCCTATCGTAGAAGTACCGCCTCGAGCTTAAGGCCTCAAGCTCCGGACAGTCGATGCCGTTCTGACGGCAGTAAGTTATAAGTTCGTCGAGCTTATCGTAGGATATGTTCCGTCCGTTCGGGATATACGTGTAGAAGATCGAATTGACGCTCTTGTTCCTCTTCAGCGCCACCGGCTTGTCCTTAACGGCGACTATCCTCCTTTGCACCTCCTTTAGCACGCCCTCGAGGTAAGGGATCCCCCCGACGTTGGGCATGCGCTTATCCGATGCCAGATCCATCCTCTTCCTCTTGCGTGGGAGGCGGAATCCCACCGTCCTGTGGAACGCGATGGCGTCCTCCCCATCTATCGAGAGGCGGTAGCTCGGCCTGGCCGAGGTTTTCTTTACGTGGAGGGAGGCGATTATGCCCAAGTTAAGGAGGAGCAACTGGACCTCCTTAGCCAACCTGGGCGAGGAGGTCGAAAGACGGACGTTCCCGTAGCGATTTTCTACGAAACCGTCGGTGTCGAACAGCCCTTGGAGGAAGGCCTTCACGATGTGCTTAGGTGCCCTCATTACGGACTTGGGTACGCTCTTCTCGTGCGCCCTGACGTACCCGAGCCCGAGGTTCTCCAAGAAGACCCTTATCTGTCTGCTGGTTATGAAGTAGTCCACCCCGTTGGCTTTACATTTTACTTCGTACCCGAAGAGCTTACGGACTATACGCTTGAACTCTTCCGCTATGAACGGATCCCCGGTGCAGAGGTAGACCGAATTGCGGTACGTGAGCGTACCGTCGCCGACCAGCAGGCCCAACACGTAGGCCAGGTCCTCGTCCAGCTTTCTGGGAAGCTTATACCTCTTCCTCGCATCCCTTACTCCCTCTGCTGGCAAGATGTCCACCGTGGTCTCATCGCCCCAGAGGTCTATCCTGCGCTCTATCGCTACCACGTCCCCCTCGGATACCTCCCCGAGCCTCTTCCACCCTTCGCTCCCGTCCGGATTCCTGACCCAAACCCTATGTTCGGGGGTGCCCTCTAAGCTGTATCCCATACGGGTGGTCAGCTTAACCGTGGCCTTCCTGCCGCCCCTGTAGAAATGGGAGGCATGAGCCACTCCGTTCGGCCCTTTCACCCTGAAGCTTACCTCGGAGAATTCGCCCACGGGAGCTCCGTCCGGCATAAGTTCGGCTATGGGCAGGAGCCCTTTATCTGTAAAGACCAAGGTGTCCCCTGCCACGCACTTACCTGCCATATTCGGGCCGGTGATTATCCATATCTGCTCGTCCTTGGTGTCGATCCTGAGGTCGTTCGGCACGAACTGTCCCTTCCCCATGGCCTTCTCGACCACAGGATGCCTCCCCTCCCTTATCTCCAAAAGGTCATCTTCGGCAAGCTCGGGCCTGGTGTACCCCTCCTCCCTCGCCACCTGTGCCAAGGAGGCCAGGACGTCCACCGTGGCCACAGCGTCCGCCGCCCTCCGGAGCTTGGAGGCCCACCCGGCCACCTCCTCCCTCAACCGGACGAAGAGCTCGTACTCCAGCTCGCCTATGCGCTCCTCGGCCGAGAGCACCTTGGCCTCGTACTCCTTGAGCTCCGGGGTTATGAAGCGTTCGGCGTTCACGAGGGTCTGCTTCCTTATGTAGTCCGGGGGGACCTTGTCGAGGTTGGGCTTGGTGACCTCTATGTAGTACCCGAAGACCTTGTTGTACCCGACCTTGAGGGAAGATATCCCGGTCCTCCTCTGCTCCCTCGCCTGGAGCTTGGCTATCCAGCTCTTCCCGTCCCTGCTGATGGCCCTCAGCTCGTCGAGCTCGGGACTGTACCCGTCCCTTATTATGCCCCCCTCGGTCAGGGATACGGGCGGATCGTCCACTATGGCCCTGCGGAGTTCTTCCGCCAACGGTTCGAGCCCTCCGAGGGCCTCCTTACACCTTAAGAGGACCTCTGCCCTCGCTCCCTCGAGGGCATCCATAAGCCTCGGGAGCGCCTCCAACGAACGGCGCAGGGCCACGAGGTCCCTTGCGTTCGCCCTTCCACAGGCGGCCCTCGCCGTTATCCTCTCCACGTCCTGTATCTCGTCCAGAGCACCGACCACCCTGCCCCACCTTCCCTCGTCGTAAAGTTCCTCCACCCCGTCGAGCCTCTCCTCTATCCGGGCCACGCTCCTGAGGGGCTTACAGAGCCACTCCCTCAGCTTCCTTCCTCCCATGGGGGTCCTCGTACGGTCCAACAGGGCCAGCAACGACCCCTCCCTGCCGCCCTGGAACGAGGAGAGCACCTCTAAGTTCCTCGCTGCGTTCCTGTCCAGGAGCATATACTCGGAGCGGTCGTACCTGGACATCCCGGTTATGTGTCCGAGCCTGCCTTTTTGGTTCTCGGAGAGGTACTCTAAGGCGGCTCCTGCCGCCCTTACGCCCTCCTTTAGGTCTTCGCACCCGAACCCCTTGAGGGAGGCGACGCCGAAGTGGCCGCAGAGCCTTTCGACCGCCCTTTCGTATCCGAACTTCCATTCCTCGGCCCTGGCCAAGAACGCTCCCGGAAGCCTGTCCCTTAAGGCCTCCTCCAGCTCCCTGGCTCCTTCGGGAACGAGCACTTCGGAAGGGGCGATGCTCTCGAGCTCCTCCCAAAGTTCCTCCTCCGAAAGCTCCGTGACCTTGAAGTCCCCGGTGGAGGCCTCGGCCACGCAGAGGCCGTACTTCTCCCTCCCCGGGACAACGGAGACCAAGAAGTTGGGCCTCTTGGCCTCTAACAGCCCTTCCGAGAGGGCGGTTCCAGGGGTCACCACCTCCACCACTTCCCTCTTCACCAGCCCCTTGGCCTTCTTAGGGTCCTCCACCTGCTCGCATACTGCCACTTTGTACCCTGCCCTTACGAGCTTGGGCAGGTACTGTTCTAGGGCGTGATGGGGTATCCCCGCCAAGGGGACCGAGGAGGCCTTCCCATGGTTCCTGGACGTCAGCACTATCCCCAGGACCTTCGAAGCTATGTAGGCGTCCTCGAAGAAGGTTTCGTAGAAGTCCCCCATCCTGAAGAGCACGAGGGCGTCGGGGTACTGTTCCTTCACCTTCCTGTACTGCTCCAACATGGGGGTGAGTTCCGACATATACATCCCTCCGGGAAAACTTCAGGGGACCTTCAATATCCAAACCTCGGGGAAGGCCCGGGAGGCCCTGCGGGCCTCCTCCTCGGTGGTGTAGGGGCCCACCCATACCGCGTACCACGGCTTACCGCCCACGAGCTTCTCCTTGACCAGGACGTGGTATCCGGCCTCCCTCAGCTCCCTGCAGCGCCTCTCCGCCTGTGCCCTATTTTGGAACGCCCCCACCTGGACCACGTATCCTTCGATCTCGGAACCTTCGAGCTTCTCTCTACATAGGGAAGCTCGCTCCGACAGGAAGGTGGACCAGTCCTCCGACCCTTCCACCCCCATCGCCATATCGGCGTACCTCAGGGCCTCCTCGTAGAGCCCCCCGAGGAGACATGCGTCCGAAAGGCCGAGCAGGGCCCTCAAGGAGTCCTCGGAGGAACCTGCCGCCGAAAGGGCCTTGAGGAAGGTCTCCCTCGCCCTTTCGTGCTTCCCAAGGGCCATGAGGGCTCTCCCCGCCAGGCAGAGGGAAGGGCTGTCGAAGTTCTCCTTAAGCTTCCTCAGGACCGCTGAGTATTCTCCCTTGACGTAGAGGTACTGGGCCAACTTCAGGCGGGCCTTAGCACAAAGGGAATGTACAGGATAAAGGCGCAGGATTCTCTCGTAACACCTCAGGGATGCCCGGGCGTTCCCTTCGAGCTCCCCCATCCAGTAGAGTCCCTCGGGATCGTCCGGATGGGATCCGAGGTAGGCTTCGACCTTAGAGCGGGCCTCCCCGTACCTACCGGCCTCGAACAGCTCCCGGACGTCCTCCAAGGTGACGGCCGAGACGCAGGAGGCCAGAAGGAGGAACTCCAACAACTCAGCTCACCTCCAACCTCCTCCGAACTTCTCCTCTGAGAAGACCTCCTCTGGAGCCTTCCTCGGCCTGGGGCTTGGAGATTCGGCTGGAACCCCTATGGGCGTGAGGGCGACCACGGCGAGCTCCTCGGGAATCTCCAATACCTTTTTCACCTCCTCCTCGTCGAAGGCCCCTATCCAGCAGGTCCCGTAACCCAACGCCGTTGCGGCCAATATCATATCCTGCATAGCTATCGCCACGTCGACCTGGTACCAGAGCCTCCCCGTGGAGCCCCTGCTGACCTCTGGAAGCCCCACCCCCGTAAGTATGACATAAGCGTCGGCCATCCAGGTCTGGCCGTTGCAGGCCCGAGCGAGCTGTCCCTTCAGCTCCGGGTCCTTGGTGACCACGAAGTGCCAAGGCTGGCGGTTCCCGGCCGAAGGCGACTGCCTTCCGCACTCCAATATCCTCCTGAGGTGCTCCTCGGGTATGGGGTCGGGCTTGTACCTGCGCACGCTCCTGCGCTTGAGGATAGCTTCTATCGCCTCCATCTTCACCTCCTTCACGACGTTGAAGTTCCCTCGGGCGAGAACTTCTCTGCCCCTGCCCGCTTCGTCGGTAATCTACCACAACCCGGGGTCCTTGTCAAGGCCGAAGGCCCTTTGGGGTAATTTACCACAATCCAGTCCATCTGTCAACCACGCCTTCTCGCATCACAAAGGCCGGCGCATTCCTCCCCCTGCTTTATTGAGGTTTGCATTTTTATGGGAGCGGGGTTATATTTAGAGTTTGACCTTTCATCCAAGGAGGAGCCATGAGGCCCCCAGGAAGCGCCCAAGCCCTTGAGACCCGTAGGATGATAGCAGTAAGACTTCTCCAAAAGGGCAAAGGGGTAAGACAGACAGCTCGTCTTGTTCCTTAGACAGCTTCACTGTATCCTCAAGTTACTTCTGGTTTTGGATAACTACTCTGCTCACAAGAAGCGGTCAGGTTGCTTACACAGGAGCATCCTGATTGGTTTGAGGTTGAGAGGCTTCCTGGGTATGCTCCCGATTTGAACCCTGTTGAGGGAGTTCGGGGGCATACCAAGTGTGCAGATCTGGCCAATTTTTCTCCTGAGGATGTATCTGAGCTTGGAGTGGCTGTCAGTGAATCTCTTGGTAGCCTGCGTCGTCGGGCAGATCTTCTTCAAATGTGCTGGTGTTGATGAATAATAGTCAAAAGGTCTTATCTTTGAAGGGAGGAAAGCTGATGGAAGTTATGTTGATACGTCACGCGGATCCAAATTACAGGGAGGACACGATAACGGAAAGGGGCCGCCGGGAGGCCGAGGCCCTGGCGCTGAGCTTGAGGCACAGAGGTTTAGACGATCTATATGTAAGCCCGTTGGGAAGGGCACAGGAGACCTGTCGCTATATCGCCGAGGCGTTGAAGGTAAGGCCGGTGACCTTGGACTGGCTCCGGGAGATCCAGCTTGAGGTCGACCTCGGATATGCACCTTGGGATTTCCCGGGCGATGATTACTTGTCCAGAAGTCATCTGCCTTCTCCGGACAAGTGGTGG
>QNCW01000140.1 GCA_003645885.1 Candidatus Latescibacterota bacterium
CGCCAGGTTCAGGGCGGACTACGCCTTCCTTGCGAACAGGAGCTTGGGGGGGACGCACAGGGTCTCGCTCCAGGTGAACCGGATCGAATTCCCTTGACTTCGAAGCGACAACCTTTTATCTTTAAGATACAAATCCAACGGTCCATGTACGAGGTGGAAGGAGGGAAAGTATAAGTTTATCGCTTGAAAGGGATAACTGATCCCTCTTGTCCTACGAGTGGAGTTGAGTCGGAAACCTTCCGGCCTTCCACTCTTTTTTATTAGGGGGAAGGTCATATGGCCGAGGAGGAAGGTAAGAGGAGGGAGAACCTTCGCAAGCTCTGGGAGTTTATCCGCCCCTTCAAGGGAAGGCTATTCACGGCCGTCGGGCTCGCCGTGGTCATAAACCTCGTGGGCCAGATGCCCCCCCTGATATCCCGGTTCTTCATAGACCACGTGATAACCGGGGACCAGTGGCAGTTCCTCGTGGCGGTGGTCTTGGCCCAGACGGGGATTCCGCTCCTCTCCTACCTCATAAGCTTCTGGGACAACTACCTTATAGCTTACGTCGGCCAGAAGTTGGTGTTAGGCATAAGGCGAAAGCTCTTCGGTCACATCCTCCACCTTCCCCTGAGGGAATTCGAGGAGATGGGCACAGGGAAGCTCATATCCCGCCTAATGAGGGACACGGCCATAGTCCAGAACATGGTCACCTGGAACACCGTCTCCATGGTCAACAACCTGATCTCGTTCCTCGTAGGCATATTCTTCATATTCTACTTCTCGTGGAAGCTCTCCCTGCTGGCCTTCCTCGTCCTTCCCCTTCATTGGCTCAACTATAGGTTCTTCGTGAAGAGGATGCGCTACAAGACGAGGCTGATAAGGCGCAAATGGGACCAGATATACGACCAGCTCTACGAAAGGATATGGGGCACGAAGCTCGTAAGGGCCTACTCCAAGGAAGAGGAGGAGACCCGCCACTTCACCTCCACCACGGTCCAGGCCCTCGGGCTCACGATGGAGAACACCGCCTTGAGCGCCACCTTCGGAGGGCTCTCCACGCTTATAGATGGCCTCGGCAACACCTTCATATTCGTGGCCGGGTGCTACCTCGTGCTCAAGGGGGAGCTTACATACGGCACCGTGGCCGCGTTCATGATGTACGTGGCCCGTGTCCTCGGCCCCATCCTCCAGTTCTCGAGCATAGCCAACATGATAGAACAGACCTTGGTCTCGGTCGAGCGCATATTTGAGATATACGAGGTGGAGGAGGAACCCAGGAAGGGTACGAAGCTTCCTCCCATCGAGGGCCACGTGAAGTTCGAGGACGTCTGGTTCGAATACGTTCCTGGAGAGCCCGTGCTTAAAGGGATAAATCTGGAGGTGGAACCCGGCATGAAGGTCGCCTTAGTGGGGCACACCGGATGCGGTAAGACCACCCTAACAAGCCTCCTACTGCGCTTCTACGAGCCCACGAGGGGCCGCATCCTCGTAGACGGTTACGACATCACTAAGGTGGACCTCCGTTCCCTCAGGCTCCAGATAGGCCAGGTACTTCAGGACTCGGTCCTGTTCGACGGGCTCACGATAAGGGAGAACATAGCTTACGGGATACCGGATGCGACCGAAGAGCAGGTCGTAAAGGCCGCCAAGATAGCCGAGATCCACGACCTCATACTCTCCAAGCCCGGAGGGTACGAAGCCAAGATAGGGGGCGAAGGCGTGGTCCTCTCCTTGGGTGAGAAGCAGAGGCTCTGTATAGCCAGGGCCGTGGCCGCAGATCCTGCCATACTTATATTGGACGAGGCCACGAGCGCCCTTGATACCCAGTCCGAGGCCCTCATCCAGAGGGCGTTAGAGAACGTCATGAAGGGGAGGACGTGCTTCATAATAGCCCACAGGCTCTCCACCGTGGTGGGGGCCGACCTCATAGTGGTCATGGACGAGGGGAGGATAGTAGAGATGGGAACCCACAAGGAGCTCCTGGAGAAGGAGAAAGGCTTCTACAGGAAGCTCTACGAGCAGCAGTTCCTCGCCCAGGACAGGGCCCGCTGGGCGGCTTAGGAGGGGGATATGGCAGAGGAGGAACGTATAAAGTTCAGGGAATCCATCCGTCAGACCGTAAGGTTGGTGCGGGGGTATCTGTCGAGATATTGGGCTAGGATGCTCCTCGTACTGACCATGGCCTTCGGGCTATCGCTCTCCACCTATGTGTTCGGTTTTATGACCAAGATTATGATAGATAAGGTATTGGAAGTCCGCCCACAGGTTTCGGAAAGTGGAACTCCCCCGCCCACGGCCCACAGGCCCGTTTCAGATAGGATGAGGCTTTTGGGGTGGATGTTCTTGGCTTATATCATCATAAGGCTCGCACTTGCAGGCTTCAGATGGCTCTACTCCTACAACATCACCTACGTCGGACAGAGGCTCGTCTTCACGCTCCGCCAGCAGCTCTACGATAAGCTCCAGCGTATACAGATGTCCTTCTACGACCGCCAACAGATAGGCAAGATAATGGCCAGGGTCTTCGACGATGTCGACATAATCCAGTACAGCGTCTCCAACGTGTTCGTCCAGCTCTTCCAGAACCTGGGCATGTTGGCCGTAGGGGTCGTGCTCCTGGTGCGCTTGAACCCTGAACTTTCCGCTGTGGCCTTGGCCACCCTCCCCTTCTACGGCGTGGCGTACAGGCTCTACCGGAACAAGGTACGCCCCATAAACAGGGCCCAGAGGGAGAGGAACTCCGAGATGTACGCAGTGGCGAGCCAGGCCATATCCGGGATAAGGGTCGTTAAGTCCTTCGCCCAGGAGGCCAGGGAGAGGAGGAGGTTCTTCCATAAGGCCGCGGAAGTTACGAGGTTGCTCATAAAAAGGACGGTCCTCGGCAACACCCTCGGGGCAGCCTCCGGGATAATAAGCGTGTTGGGGACGCAGGCCATATTTTACCTGGGGGCGAGGAAGATACAGGCAGGGGAACTTTCCTACGGAACCTTCGCACAGTTCATGGTCTATGTAAGCTCGATGTTCTCCCCCATAGTGAGGCTCTCCAACATGAACGCCATGGTCCAGTGGGTCTCCGTGGCCCTGAGGAGGGTGTTCAACCTGCTGGACGAGGAGGTCACCATAAAGGACGAGCCCGATGCGATAGATCTCAAGGAATGCAAGGGACATATAGTCTTCGACCACGTCTGGCTCAAGTACGAGGGCGCTGAGGACTACGCCCTAAAGGATATAACCTTCGAGGTCCCCCCCGGGACCATAGTGGCGTTGGTAGGGCCGTCAGGCTCGGGGAAGACCTCGCTCGTCAACCTCCTCCTCCGCCTCTACGACCCTACCGAGGGCAGGATACTTCTGGACGGACACGACCTCAGGAAGATAAAGCTTTCCTCCCTCAGAAGGCACATAAGGATGGTGCCCCAGGAGCCCATCCTCTTCTCCGGGACCATAGCCGAGAACCTCTCCTACGGAAGGCCCGACGCCACGCCGAGCCAGATAGTGGAGGCCGCTAAGGCGGCGGAACTTCACGACTTCATAATGTCCCTGCCGGACAAATATGAAAGTGAGGTCGAGGAGGCCGGAGCGAACCTATCCGGAGGTCAGAAGCAGAGGATGGCGATAGCCATGGCCCTCCTGACCGACCCTTCTGTCCTCATCCTCGACGACAGTACCTCTGCCCTGGACGCTGAGACCGAGGCCAGGATACGGAGGACATTGGACAGGGTCATGGTGGGGAGGACATGTTTCATAATAACCCATAGGATGAGCACTGCAAGGAAGGCCGACCTGATATTGGTGCTCAAGGAAGGCAGGTTGGTCGAGGTAGGTTCGCACGAGGAGCTTATGGCGAAGGGAGGGTTCTACGCCCAGGTCTTCCGTCAGCAGCTCGCCGCATAAAAAATGGCGGAGAGGGTGGGATTCGAACCCACGGTGGACCTTTGAGGCCCACAACGGCTTAGCAGGCCGCTGCCTTCGACCGCTCGGCCACCTCTCCGTCGTCCTCTAAGATACTCAAACTCGCCCGAGAAGTCAACCCCTCCCATAAAAAAGAGGCGGCACCCGGACTCGAACCGGGGAATAGAGGATTTGCAGTCCTCCGCCTTACCCCTTGGCTATGCCGCCTTCGGTTCAAAGGTACTCAAACTTCCCGAGGAAGTCAACCCCCTCAACGGAGCTTCTTCTTATGCCTGTTGGCACGGAGGCGCTTCTTGCGCTTGTGGGTGTTGATCTTCTTCCTCTTGCGCTTCCTTCCACAGGGCATGGACGTTCCCCCCTTACTTCAGGCTCTCCTCCACCTTCCTCTTCAGAAGGCGGGAGGGGACGAAGACGGGGGACTTCCTGGCGGGAAGGGGGATGGCTTCGCCCGTCCTCGGGTTGCGGGCGACCCTCGGGGCCCTGTCCACGACCTTGAAGACCCCGAAGCCCCTTATCTCAACCCTGTCCCCCCTTACCATGGCGTCGGACAGGGCCGAGAGCACCCCCTCCACCACCGTGGCCACGTCGGTCTTGGTCATCCCCGTCTCCGCAGCTACCCGGCTGACTATGTCTGCCTTGGTCACGGTCCCTTCCTTTCTATTTGCAGGTTGAACATCTGCCCCCGGAGCACGTCGAGCAGGAGGAGCTCCCTGAGGCCTTGAGGCCGAAGAGGGAAAGCTTCCTCTCCACCTCAGCGCTGGAGCACCGGGGACAACGGACGGACTCCGCACCCCTCTTTATAAACTCCTCGAACTCCGTCCCGCAGCTCGAACACCTGTATTCGTAGATGGGCATATCGGACCTCCTCACATCCCGAAGAGGTAGTACAACCCCACCCCCACGGGAATCGGTTCCATCCTTCCCTCTAAGACCCCCAAGAACCGCTCCAAAAGCCCCTTCCTCCTGCCCCCGACTGTGGGTGGGTTGGGCCCTATCCCCGCCATCCTACCGGCCAGATCCACGGCGTCCTGATATCCCCCCAAGACGTCCACCAAACCTAAGGCCAGGGCTTGGCGCCCCGTGAATATCCTTCCGTCGGCGTAAGGCCTGAGGCTGTCCTCGGGGATCCCTCGGCCCTCGGAGACGGCCTTCAAGAACTGGGTGTAAGCGTCCTCCAGGACCTCCTGGACGAGCTTCTTCTCCTCCTCCTCCATCTTGCGCAGTGGTGAACCTATGTCCTTGTACTGGCCGGTCTTGAGCACTTCAACCTTGAGGCCCAGCTTCTCCAAGAGCTTCTCCACGTTAGGAAACTCTGCTATCACCCCTATGCTTCCGGTTATCGTCCCCGGGTTCGCCACTATGGTGTCGGCGGCGACGGCTATGTAATAACCTCCCGAGGCAGCCACGTTCCCCATGGACGCTACGACCTTCTTCCCCCTCTCCCTCGCCCTGAGGATCGCCCTATATATCTCCTGCGAGGCCGCCACGCTCCCTCCGGGGCTTTCTATCCTCAGAACTATCGCTGCGACCGAGCGGTCCTCGGTGTACTTCCTCAACTGCCTCACCACCGCCCCCGGGTCCGATATCGTCCCCCTCACCTCCACCAGGGCCACCTTCTTCTTCCCGAACCCCTTGGGAAGGCCCCAGAGGACAAAGGTCGTCCCGACGACGGCCAGGAGGAGCAACAAAGCTATTATACGGTCCCGTCTTCGGGTCATTTATCAGCTTTCCTTCGGCTTAAAGATAAACTTTTGAGGGAATTTTGTCAAGAGGTTTTCGCAGGTTTCCGTTCCACCGACATAAGTCTCTCCTGCCCAATAAATTACACTTGACCATCCTACGCTTCCTCGGCCTTCCTCATGGCCTCCGCTCCCCCCGCCACCTCCAATATTTCTTTGGTTATGGCCGCCTGCCTGGCCTTGTTGTACAGGAGGGTGAGCTCCTCTATCATCTCGTCAGCGTTGTCGGTCGCGTTCTCCATGGCCACCATACGGGCTCCCTGCTCAGCGGCGAAGGACTCTAAGAGCACCCTCCACATCTGCACCACGAGATAACGCGAGAGGAGCACCTCCAAGAGGGCCTCCTCGGACGGTTCGTAGAGGTAAGGACGCACCGGCCCTTCGACGGGCTCGTGGGGGACTATCGGAAGGAGAGGCCTCAGCACGACCTCCTGGCGAACCGGGGAACGGAACTCCTGATGGACGACCTCGACGAACTCCAAGTCCCCGCTCAGATAGAGTTCCTCTATCCGTCCGGCGAGATTTCTGGCCCGGTCTATGCTAAGCTCCTGGAATATCCCTACCTCTTCGTGGAGAACAGGCCAACCCCTCCTCCTGAAGAAGTCCCTCCCCTTCTTCCCCACGGATATCAACCCCATCTCGACCTCCGGCCTCTCGGCCATCCTCTCGGTCGCCCTCCTGAGCACGTTGGTGTTGAAGGCCCCGCAGAGCCCCCTGTCGGA
>QNCW01000141.1 GCA_003645885.1 Candidatus Latescibacterota bacterium
ACAGCTATCCGGCACAGGGACCTCAGCTCCTCCAACATCTCCGGGACGCCCGGGAAGGGCCTCGAGCGCTCGGCACAGTGCTCGGTGTAGTACCTCCTGTACCTGAAGAGCCACTCCTCCCACCTCTCCTTCCCCCCTTCCGGAAGCATGATCTTTGCGAAGGTCTCCGAGCCCGGTCCTATCCCCTTCCTCACCCTTTCGGGGGACGCTGGAGGAAACCCCATCTCCCCGAGGGCGTGGTCCACCGCCCTGCGTATGTCGGGCTCCGTGTCCACGAGCGTGCCATCCAAGTCGAATATGACGGTGCTTATCCTCACATCGCCTCCCTTCTCCTCCATATCCCTTCGAACCTCTCCTCCACCTCCGGGTCATCCAGCGCGGCAGAGAACTCCCGCAGCCACATACGGATGTATCCCACGTCCAATTTACCTGCCTGCCTCAACACTATCCCTTCTATGTCCCGGAGGTCCTGAGGACGGCCCGCCACAGCCTTGTGCACGATAAGGTCCTCGGGGGAACATATCCGTACCGTGCGGCCGCATCCTAAGTCGGACTCTACGGCCCTCCTCATGACTTCCTCCTCGTACCCCGGAAGGCCCAACGATATGTCCACCGGAATTCCACGAACCTGGACGAGGCAGACCCTGTTCCTGAGGGCGAAGTCCAAGGCATCCTCGATCCTCGGCCTGAACGCCGATATGAGCTTACGCACCACCATCTCTTCCTCCCCCGAGGGAGCGAGCACCGTCACGTCCACGTCCTCAGTGAACCTCGGCTCGCCCCAGCGCTGCACGGCTATCCCTCCTATTATGACGTAAGGTATCCCCATCCCCGTCAGGACCCTATGGACCTCCCAGGCGGCCTCAAGGGGGTCCGCCTTGTCGCTTCCTGTACAGGGCATATAGTTTCCTCCTCATCTCCACCGAGGACCTCCTCCTCTCCTCCTCCAGGGGCCCGAGTTCCCCCTCCCCCATCCTCCTCCATAACCTCCAGAGGGCGAGGAACTCCTCCCTCGCCTCCTCAGGGGTGAGAGAGGCGAGCCTCCTGGCCCTCTCCACCTTCGTCACCTCCTCCGCCCTCCTGTGTCCCTCCACGAAGGCCACCACATCTTCCTTCCTAAGCTTCACCATCTGTACATGACCCTGTAGACCAGCTCCGCCTTCCCATCCTTCGGTACATGCACGGGGAAGGTCACGGTCCTTGCGTCCTTCTTCTCCCACCTGTGGGTGCTCTCCAGTATCTCCCAGTCCCCCCATAGGTGCTCCACCACCCGCACCTCCACAGGTTCCCCTTTGTGGTTCCTCAGGACGACCCTCACCTTCTCCTCGGAGGTGTGCTCATCTATCTTCCTGTGCTCTAGGACCCTCCTTTCCCCAACTATATCGAAGGCCTGCCCTACGGCGACCTTCAGTCTCTCGTCCTTTGGGGTGTGATCTATCCTATCCTCCCCCAAAAATATCAGGCTCCCGTCTTTGTCCCTCTTGTACACCCTGACCTTCCCGGCAGGTAGTGGGAAACCGAGCCCGGGCTTCCTGTTGAAGAAGACAATGTGCACGAGGACATGCCTTTCGTCCTCTGTGGCGTCGTAGGTGTACTCCTTCTCCACCGGAACTTCCGTCCCCGGAAACAGGGATATCTGTTTGGTCTGGCGGTCCTTCAGCGTCGTCCTGCGGCCCAAGGTGTAGAGGTGGTACTCGAAGAAAGCCCTCTCCTCGAACGGCCTTTCGGCGGCCTCCTTCCTCACGGCCTGGACCGGCCTGAAGGGACCTAACGGCCTCCCCCTCACCCTGCGAGGCCTTCCGGCTACGAGCTTGAGGAGGGCATCCTCGTAAGTTGCCCCGGAGCGGTTGTCCACCGAGACCCATCCCGAAAGCTCCAAAGCGTCCTCCTCCACCACCCCCACGTACTCCGCATGCCATCCCATCCCCTCGGTCATGTAGCTCACCTCGACTTCATGCTTCCCGGGCCTTTTGCATTCAAGCTCCCACACCAAAGTCGGCCTGGTTATGAGCCCCTCTGGCAGGGAGGGGAAGGATATGCTCCTTATCACGTCCGAGCGCACCACCTTCACCCCGTCGGGGGTCCCCAGGACGATCTCCCTTCCCGGGCTCAGGAGCTTCCCCGAGATCTTCCCCTCCTCGGTGTACACCGTTATATTCCTATCTATATACTTCTCTAAGAGCTTATCCGGACTTACGAGGTCGTACTCGAAGTTCTGTTCCAAGATCTCGACCTCCTCCGGGGCCGTGAGCGAGCGGAAGTGCACAGAAGTCGGGTCTATCAGAGCCGCCACGTCCACGAAGGGCAGGCGGTTCACCCCCTTCTTAAGTTCGACCTCCCTCACCTCCCTCACCAACCCGAAGCCCTCGCTGTACACCGTGACCGAAGTCCCTCCCAGGGCCTCCGAAAGGACGAGCTGTATCAGGAACAGGACCGACATCCAGCACCCCCTTGTAAGATAAAACAAAGCAAGTCGTTACCGCAGCAATGTGACCTTGGAAGCCTCTGAGAACTCCCCGGCCTCCATCCTGACCACGTACACCCCGCTGGAAACTTCCCTCCCCTCATCGTCCCTTCCGTTCCACACGACCCGATGTTCCCCGGCGCCCATCCGGGCGTTCACGAGCGTCCTTATCCTCCTTCCAGAGAGGTCGTACACTTCCATCCTGACGAGGCTCTCCTCGGGGACCTTGAAGGGGATGGTGGTCCAGCGGTTGAAGGGGTTCGGATAGCTCCTGTACAAGGCGAAGCCCGAAGGAGCGGGCGTTGTCTCCTTCACTTGGACCTGGTGACCCAGGAGATATCTGAGCCCCCAGGGCGTATCCCCGTCCTCCTCGAATATCCCGAGGGAGAACCCGTATCCTCCGTACAGGTTTCTCACCTTGACCAAAAGCCTGTTGATGCCCTTCCTAAGGTGCACCGGAACCTTGTTCCGGGTCAAGGACTTGCCTCCAGCCCTTTCCTTCTCCAACACCACCTCATCGTTCAGCCATACCTTTATCCCGTCGTCCGCTCCGGTCCACATCTGTGCGTTCAGGTCGGAGTCCACGTAGATGTACGTGAAGGCGTACGCCGTAACCGTAGGTTCTGCGCCCAGGACCTGGGAAAGGTCTATGTAGTCCTCCCCACTTTCGTACCTCATCCACTCCTTGCCACCGCTCACGCTCCCCTCCTCGGGGGATATGCCGTGCTCACCTATGTAATCCACGTCCAGGTCGTTCCCCTCGTAGGGACCGTTCAAAAGCCAGACCCTGTTCGGCCTTCCCACGAACCCGGGCCCCTGGCCTCTCCATCCCTTGGACTTCTTGAAGCTGTACCTCACCTCCTCTATGCTCCTCCCCACGACCTCTATCCTGTCCATGTCGAAAGTTCCGAACCCCTTGGCCTCCGCCCAGTAGAGGTAATCCAGGTCCCTGGGGTTGAAGCCCATGACCGCCGCCGCCACGGCCTCGGTGGCCACGGGGTCGCCCCCTGCCACGACCAAGTTGAGCTTTACGTCGTCCCCCCACTGCGGGCCGTTCCCCTCAGTCCCCCAGAAACATTCGACTATAGCATAGTCCGTGGGACGGTAGGAAAAAAGATCTATGAACCCTTCGGGGACGTTCTCGTCCCCTGCGTACCTGTGCAGCAGCATCTTGAAGTTGTCCGTCTGGCCGTAAGCCCTCTGCATGAACGTGCCCACGTAGTTCTTGAATATGAGGGTGACCCCGGGTATGTCGTGGGTCTTCATGACGGGTAGGTTTATGAGCTTGTCGCACTCCAAGAGGGTCTTGGAGACGTAGTACCCCTCGGGCCTCTGGAGCCAGGTTATCCCCGTGTGGTTCGGGTCCGGGACGGGGATCGGTGGTCCGTTGCCCCTCACGACCCCATCGGCGTCCAGCCAGTCATCGTAGTTGAGGTCCACTATGTCCACCTTCACGCCGTTCACGCCGTCGTACTCGTCGACTATCCCCCTGTACGAAAGGCCCCCGAACTCAGGCCAGTGCACCGTCCAGCCGTCCTCGGTCTGGCTGGGGTTCCTCAGGGGGTCGTTCAGGTTCCTCCACTCGGCACCCCCTTCGGCTATCGTTATCCTCCTGGGAGGACGTTCCATGTGCACGAGGTAGTCCACCACGCTTTTTACCACCCTCAGGTCCGTGACCTGCCCCTTGTGCCTCTTTCCATCGTTCCCCCTTCCCAAGTAGTTGTCCCTTATAGGGGTGCAGGTCACTATGTTGGGCTTTACGACGACCCAATCCCCTGGCTCTATCACCCTGTCCAGCCTCCTTTCCGACCTGTCCAGGCTTATCGCCCTCTTGACTATGGCGTCCACCTGATCGTAGGAGAGGACGGCATCGGGAGGGGCGGGGTCAGGAAGTTCGGGGTCGTCCGACCTGACTATGACCACCACTGACCTTTCGGGGGATGCCGCCCCGACCTTGGGGGGGACGGGGACCTTCCTCCCCCTGTCGGCCAGGAGTACGTCCAAGCATATCAAAGCTAAGGCCGTCAAAAACAATGCTACCTTGTACCTCCTGCGGGACTTTACGCTCATCTGGGCCTCCTTCCCATCCCAATTTACCTCAACGGGCCGACTTTGTCAAGTCCGAGGGATTGTGCGATGGAGGAAATCCCCTTATATTTGTCACCGAGGAGGAGAATTGAAGGTGAGGGTCCCAGCGAGCACGTCGAACCTGGGCCCGGGGTTCGACTGTATAGGCCTCGCCCTGAGGCTCTACCTCACCGTGGAGGTCTCCACCGAGGGTCCTCCCTCGCCAGGATGCGACCTCGTGGTCCAGGGTCTGAGGGAGGCCTTCAGGAGGGTCGGAAGGAGGCCGCCCCCGGTCTCCGTGAGGAGGGAGGAGGCGATACCCGAGGCGAGGGGGCTGGGAAGCAGCGCAGCTGCCAGGATCGCCGGGCTCATGGCGGGGAACCTCCTGCTTGGGGAACCCTTCGGGAGGGAGGAACTGCTGAACATGGCGGCGGAGCTCGAGGGGCATCCGGACAACGCAGCTCCGGCACTCTTCGGGGGACTTGTGGTGGCCGTGAGGACCGAAAGTGGGGTGGTCTTCTCCCGCCTCGATCCCCCTTCCGACCTCAGTTTGGCCTTAGCGGTGCCCGATCTCCGCTCGGACACCTCGGCGGCCAGGAGGCTCCTTCCCGAGCAGGTCCCGTTCGTGGACGCGGTGTACAACGTCGGGAGGGCGTCCCTACTGGTTGCCGCCTTAATGAAAGGGGACCTTTCCCTCCTCAGGGAGGCAACAAAGGACAGGCTGCACCAGCCCTACAGGGAAAGCTCGGTGCCCGGGTTCGGGAAGGTCTGCGAGGCGGCCTTAGAAGCGGGGGCCTGCGGTGTGGTCCTGAGCGGGGCGGGGCCGTCGATGGTGGCCCTGTGCTTCGGAGGGGGAAGGGAGGTAGCGGAGGCCATGGTTAGGGCCTGGGCAAGGTTCGGGGTGAGGGCCGAGCCCATGGTGCTGAAGCCCGACCTCGAGGGTGCGAGGTATGTACGACTTCAAGGGTAAGAAGGTCCTCGTCGTGGGCCTCGGGCTCTTCGGTGGGGGCGTGGGGGCCGTTAGGTTCTTCCTGAGGAAGGGAGCCCAGGTCACCGTCACCGACCTGAAGCCCGAGGAGGAACTCCGTGAGGCCGTGGACGCACTTTCCGGCCTTCCCGTGCGCTTCGTGCTGGGAGGGCACGAGGTAAAGGATTTCGTAAGCTCCGACCTCGTGGTGCCCGGTCCTGCCGTGCCCCCGGATTCCCCCTACCTCAAAGCTGCGGAGGATGCTGGGGTCCCGATAATCTGGAGGGACAACCTCATCTTCCTGCTCTGCAGGTCCCGCATAGTCGGGGTCACGGGTTCGAACGGAAAGTCCACGACCACGGCCCTTTTAGGCGAGATACTTCGCATAAAGGACCCGAGGGTCCTCGTGGGGGGGAACCTGGGGGGTTCGCTTCTGGACGAGGTCGAATCCCTCCCCCAGGATGTCCCTCTGGTCCTGGAGCTTTCAAGCTTCCAGCTCGAATCCCTGAAACACATCCGGAGGAGCCCGCAGGTAGCCGTGGTCCTCAACCTCTCCCCTGACCATCTGGACAGACATAAGACGTTCGAAGCTTACCTGGATGCCAAGAGGAACATCGTAAGGTTCCAGGGCCCCGACGACCTTGCGGTTCTCAACAGGGACGACCCCCTGGTCTGGAGCTGGGCGGACGAATCGGAAGGGAGGGTCGTAGGGTTCTCGGCACGTGGGGAGGTCGAGGGGGTGTTCCTCAGGGGGGACGAGGTCTTGGCCGAAGGAAGGTTCCTTTTCAAAAGGGACGACCTTCACCTGCCGGGCCTCCACAAC
>QNCW01000142.1 GCA_003645885.1 Candidatus Latescibacterota bacterium
CCGCTTGAACTTCACCTGGTAGTAGTTCATGTCTACGTAGGGAGGATCTACGTACATAAGGCACTCCTCGTCGTCGTACTGCTCTATCACCTCTCGGAAATCCCTGCATTCGAGCTGGACCCTTTCGAGCCTCTTCTGAGCATATTCTATCTCCCGGCAGGCGTTGCGGTAGGCTTCGGCGTAGTTCGTCTTTATCCCGCAGTGCCAGCCCTGGTGGGTGAGGTGGCCGCTGCGGTTGGTTCTCATAAGGTAGAAGAACCTCAAGGCCCTCTCGAAGGGATCGAGGGGCCTCCTTCCGAGCTTCCACCATTCTTTCCCCCACCTTTCGTAAAGCCTCCTGGAATAGGGAAGCTTGGCGGCTTCCCTGGCGAGTTCCTCTCCTCGCTCCTGCACCACCATCCAGAAGTTGAGGACGTCCTCATCCTTGTCGTTGAGGACCTCAACTCTGGACGGCCTCTTCCAGAAGAAGACCGCCAAGCTTCCCCCAAAGGGCTCCAGGTACCCGATCCTCTCGTATCCTGGAGGGAAGTGGAACACTATCCAGGGGGCTTGGAAGGTCTTTCCTCCTATGTAGGGGATCACGGCCATGTGTCCGATGCAAGCTCCTTTAGAAACTTAGCCAGACACACGTAACACACTACCGAAACCGCCCAGACCGCAATTCCTACGACCTCGTACCACGCCATAGCCTCCTCCTACACCAGCGTTCCCTTAAGGGAAGCCTCCTTCTTCTTCACCTCGGTCTCCACCACCTTCCTGTCCTCGGAAGGAAGGGCCTCCATCTCCTCCTTCTTCTCCTTCTTCCAGGTCTCAAGCTCCTCAGGGGAGGAAATCTTCTGAACCTCGAACACGAGCCCATCGGTGAACTCCCCCATCCTCAGAAGCCATGCGTCCTTAACCTTGTTCTGCATCTCCTTGGGGAGGGACTGAATCTTCTCCTTGTTCTCCTCTCCCCACTTCTTGGCCTCCGAGGCCGAGGAGAGCTTCTGGATTTCCGTGAGGAGGTCTTCGAGGTCCTCTGCGAAGTCCCCGGTGGGAGCTTCCTCGGAGGGAACTCCGACCTCCTCCACGCTCGTAAGGCCGCAGCCCACCGCACTCCTCTTGGCACGGTTGGTGGCCTTTCTTGCGGCCATCATCTTCACGTTTTCTATGAGGACTCCAGCCTTCCTCTTGTTTCCAGGGGGTCCCTCGTAGCGGTAGGCTATTGCTTCACAGGTGAGGGCCGACGCCCAGCCCTCGTCTTCGAAGCGGTATGTGAACATATCCCGGAGGGTCTTGAGGATCTCCTCGGAGGGGTTCTCGAATTTGGAAAGGGCTTCAAGGAAGCCTCCTTTGTCGAAGAACTCCACTATCCCTCTGTACCCGAACATCCTCCTTTCGACCTCCGTCCCCGGGCCTTCGGGAACCTCCTCCCCTATGGATTCCACCGCTATCTTGGAGATTATAAGGCCCTCCTTCTGGGCCTTCTCCTTCATCTTGGCGTCGAGCCCGGAGACGTTCACGTAGGGCCTCCCGCCCAAGATGGTTATCCCCGTTATGGGGAGCCCTTCGGCCTTGGCGATCTCCTTTATGGAGACAGCCAGAGCCTTCTCCTCACGCCTTGCCGGTACCTTCATCCTTTACCTCCTTTCCGAGAGCTTCGAGGACCTTTTCGAGAATGAACCTCCTGCGCACGTACCCTTTGTCTCCATCACGTCTGGGAGGGTACCTCCCTATCACGATGTAGGTTTCGGGAGGAAGCCTTCCGTCGGAGATCATCCGATAGATGGTGTATGGCGACAACTTGAGTATTCTGGACAGCTCTTTGGTGGTTACTATTGTTAATTCCTGTCCCATTTTCACCTCCTTTTTACCTGTGCCTAATAATATAACATTTCTTCAACAAAAAGTCAAGGGGAAAATTCGCCCTCTCAGAAGCCCCAGGATCGCCTTTTAGGGAGGGGGAAGTATAGAGGTAGCTCCCCCCTCCCAGAACGAGGCTTCTGAGGCGTTATAGAGCCTTCAGAGCCTCCCTTTCCTTCTTGGTGCGTGCTATCCTGTGATCTTGGATGAACACCACCTCACCCTCCTTAAGCTCCGTCTCCTCGTCCCAGAGCTTGTAGAGGGTTCTGGTGAAGGGGACGCCGTCCAAGACCACGGGAGGAGAGAACTCCCTGTGAAGCTCCCCTCCTATCATCACCTTCGCTTTCGGATTGATGTCCGCTATTATTCCGTATATCTCCTCGATGGAGGCATCTACCGTGATGGAGCCGGAGGTGTAGTACGTTCCACATTCACGCTCAACCCTCCGCTCCTCTTCGAGGGCCTCCGACACGATCTTGTCTCTGGCACGGAGCCTCGTCTGGAGGACGAAGTTCGTATCCGGGTCCTCTACAAAAAGCCTCGTTACCTTGAACGAGCAGAACACCCTGGCCTTCCCCTCCTTGAAGCCGGCCGAGTGTTCCTTCTCCTCGCCTCTCTCTATCACGACCGCCTTGTGGGGCTCCCACGAGGCGCACAGAACCTCGTCTCCCCACTTGAGGTTTCGGATTGAGCGAAGGGGAATCCTCCTTGATACGCCTATCCTTCTGGCTTCCTCCACGAACTTCTCCGGAGTGTAAAGGCCGCCTACGTAGTGAAGGTACGTGGACATGGCTATCCCTCCTTTCTGAGGACTTTCTTGAGCTATCAGGCCCCGAGCCTCCGTGTCTCCCGGACGAAGCCTTCGGGGTCGTACGTCTTCCCTATGTAGTGAAGCCATATCATGACCATCTCCTTTTTATAACCCGCCCCCTCCTTTTTATAGCCTCGACAAGGTTGTTAAACTCCTCTTTCCGGTCCAGAAAGCGGTTGTAGAGCCGGGACATCTCATTCGCAAGTTCCGCAAGGAACAAAACCTCCTCATCTGTGGCCTTTTTGGCAACTTCCTCGCCCCCGATAAAGCCGGGAGCATAGTTCCTGATCCACTTAGGATCGAGCATAGCTACCTCCTTGTTAGCCATTTCACGAACCTCTCATAGGGATCAAACCCCCAGAGCCACCTTGCAAGCGGTGAAATTGCGGAAATCACCGCAAGGGTGAGGATGACCTTGAACAGGTCTTCCACGAATTCCGAGATGGAGTTGTAGAACATCGTCTCCTCCTTCCGTTATAGCTCCTCAAGCCAGTCTTCTCTCTCCACATCCCATATGCTTCCCGGAGAGAAGTACTTCTCGAACTTCCGTCCGCACTTCCTGCACCTGCCCCGGACGACGAGGTACCCGTCGTCGTCCAGCTCGGGGCGGGAGTAATCGAACTCTATGTCCTCCTCCTTGCAGAAGTGGCTGATGGGTTCGGCTTTCTCCACTTCCAGCGAATTCTGTGCTATCCCCCGCACCATCTTTATTGCCTCTTCCTTCGTGTCCGCCTCGACTTCGGCGGCGTATGAGAATTTCACAAACCAGCGCACGGTATCACCTCCCCGAAAGCCAGATTTCCTCGAAGTAGAGAGCTATCTTTTCTGCAACCTTGTGCCGAACCTCCTCTAATACAGATGGCAGATCGGCAAACCTCAGAGGTATCACCGCCACAAGCGAATCTCCAACCCATACTGCTCCTTCATCTTCCTTTATCTCTATTACCACCGGTATAGTCTTTTTCATCCTTTCCTCCTTTCTTTCCACTTGGCCTCAACCTTCTTCAGCAGGTTCGGGAACACGAAGGGCCAGAAGGGGCCTGCTACCGCAAACCCTATGCACACTGCGGCGTTGATGGGGTCTATTCCCTTGAATAGCCCCGTTCCAACGCCGGAAGGGCCGTCGAAGATGATCTCGTCCTCGCTCCTGCGCTTTATGGTGGCCCCTATCTTTTGGAGCCACTTGGCAAATTCCTCCGTGTTCCCGTCTATGAACTTGAAGGTCATCTCCACGATGCGATCTTCGGCTTTGTCCGTCATACCCCCTCCTTTCAGCGCTCGATCCGCTTCCTAAGCGACCGGTTTTCTTCTTCGAGGTCGGCTATCTTGGACACGGCACATAGGGAGGCTATGAAGAAGCCTATTGCCGCTCCTACTGCCAGGCCGAGTAGGAAAGTCATGCTCTCACCTTCTTTTTCCTCCTACTCTATCCTCTCCAGCAATCCTATCTCAAGGTTAGCAAGCACCTCCTCCATCCCTATGTGTCCCTTCTTGGATACATCCCCCAACCTCTTGGTGAGGCGGAAGACCAAAGCCTCATCCCCAGGGTTCATCTTTATCAGCTCCCGCCTCACTTCGGGCCTTACGCCGAAGACCCTCTCGAAGGCATCGGCGGTTTCCTCATAGCCTATGGTGGAGTAAAAACCTCCCCGGTCAAGCCAGTCCTTGGCCTCCTCCACAGAAAGAAGGCGGTAGCGGTAGGTCCCTGGGGAGGTTATGACGGCGGAGTTGAGGATGTAGCGCATCTTTGCCTCCTTTGGGTTAAGGGGACGGGAACAAGGGTGTTCCCGTCCCCGGATGCCTCATGCGGTCTCCTCAAGGAGGTCCATCCCGGTCAGCTCCTTGAACCGGGCAAGGACCTCCTCGTCCGGTCCCCAGGGAGAGGGAAGCCAGTCTTCCAAAAACCTGGCCACTTCCTCAGGGGAAGCAAGCCTCAGGCGGTTTTCCTCCCCCTGCCACATAGACCAGTCCAGAAAGTAGAAGTAATCCTTCCCGGACTTGGCCTTGTGGACGTAAAGGTCGGTTCCACGGGTGTAGCGCACTCCCGTGTTGGGTGGGTTCTTGGGGGTGCCGTAGAGGAGTTCGTCCTTCTGGGTGTCCACCACAACCCTCTTGTCTCCGTCGTGGAATACGGCACGCATCCTTACCTCCTTTCGGTTAGATCTTCTCCTCCTCCTTCCTTGTGTCAAAGCTCTCGTGGAAGTAGTCGTTCTCCCTGAACGGAAAGTCGTTCATCCAATACACGTAGTCGTACATATCGTTATAGCTGAAGAAGATCGCCACCACCTTCTTCGGCCCCTCTTGGCCTCTGGGTTTTGCATAGACGATGTACATGGTCCACCTCCCGTCCGCTTATCTGAGGATTTACCAAACCGACACCACTTCGGTGCCTTGGTCGTACACTATCTCCTCGTCCGGCTCGTCGAGGTAGAACAGGGAAAACGCAAAGTAGTCCAGGATATCCCGGTACCTCTCGTACACCTCCTTGACCCTTTCCCCGGAGACGTGAGAGTGCCAGTTAACATCCTGAAACTCCCACATCTTCCACTCAGGGTTCCACTCCACATCGCACTGGAGAGCTTCCCGAAACTCGGCCAGAGCCTGGTCTATCTTCTTCACAGGAGCATCCTCCTTAAAGCGGATCTGGCCGACCGTGAAGGTTTCCCAGGACATGGTATCACCTCCTATCCGCTCTGGATTATCCCAAGACACCTGGAACAGGCCCATCCGTGGTGGCCTGTTCCTCTCCTGATGTAGAAAAACTCCATCCCTGGCTTTTCGCACTCACACCACTTGTTTCTTACAATCTCCCCGTTCGCCCAGGCCATCGCTATGCCCCAGGGGGTCGAATCGTTGGCCGAAAGGAAGACCCCGAAGACCTTGCGGACGCCCTGAGCGACGGGGAACATTGCTTCGGCCGCTTCTTTGAGCTTAGCGTCCATCTTGACCCTCCTTTCCGGCCTGTCTCACCACGACGGAAGGGGTCTTTCCTTCCGTTTCAACTCAGTGAGAAGCACGCTTCACATATAAGAAATAGGTTGACCAAGAGCACACCTGACAAGAGACGGGCTCCTCAGTTAGCTGGCCTACGATGGTTTTCCCACACCTCGTCCGCCCTCTCCATAGATTTCCCACCCGCTTGACTGACCCGCTTACTGCATGGACTTTCCCCGTTTTACTCTTGATGTGTTTCATTTTCTTCACCTCCTTCCTCGGCCTGCCTCGTCAGGTCCGGGAGGCCATCCCCGGACGACGGGAGGGGAGACCCCCCTCCCGTTTCGGCTTAGTCTTCTTCCTCAGCCTCCTCCTTTTCCCTTTCTTCGTGGAACCGCTGGAACTCCTCCCAAAGCCCCTTCTCCTTCAGGAAGTCTTCCGCATCCATCCTCCATCTGTCGCACGCACAGGCGGAGAGCTTCGTGTATTCGCCTGTGGTGCAGTCAAAGTCGTACCAGAATTCCTCCCCACAAACGGGGCAAATGTCGGTATCGGTTATGCCGGCCATCTTTCCCTCCTTTCAAGGAATGTCCCTTTCTTCCAGTACCTCTCCGCACTTGGAGCAGTGAATCTCTATCCAGCAGTCTCCCGGATAC
>QNCW01000143.1 GCA_003645885.1 Candidatus Latescibacterota bacterium
AGGGCGTCGAAAGCTTCGTCCCTCCTCACAAAGATCTCATCCTCAACTGAGGACGGGAGGAACACTTTGTCGAAAAGCCCGATAGCCTGTTCTATGAGCCCAAGCTTGGAAAGAAATATCCAAGGGGAACTGTCGAAGACAACCACCATTACCAGGCCCTCTCAGCTTCCACATCCTCCTCTTCCAGATAGGAATATTCCACTCCTAAGGCTTCCAACAGCCCTAAAAAGGCTTCCCTCCGCATGCCCATAATCTCGGAGGCCTTATCTAAACTTACTCTCCTAAGAACCAAGGCACCGACGACTCCCAGCAGCTTCTCCCGCTCCTCAGAAGACTTCAGGAGGGGAAGGTCATCGGCTATCTCCCGAAGGGATGTTGTCCCCATTATTCCACCTCCTTCGACAACTTGAGTTCTCCGTGTTGCCCAATAGTTCCTCAAGTTCTTCAATTATGCCCAGAATGCCCTTTCCTTCGCCATCAAGCTGGATACTATCTCCAGAGGTTGACCTCCCACTCCCAACCCTGAGGGGGTTCGTAGGGACCATCGGTCATGCTCCTTCTCCCTCCCGCTGTAAATAGGTGCGCACCTCGGCGACGAAGTCACGGGCAACCCTGAGCTTCTACTTTGGCGATGAAATTCCGCACTCCGTTCATACTCGAACCCCTTCCCGGCGCACGTTCATAAGAAACGGTAAGGCGGAACTTTCGTAATGACTCTGAGGGATTACGATCACCGAGACCAATTCGCCCGTTTCGAGCAAGACCTCGAAGAGGAGATCGTCCAGGGAGCGGCGTACCCGCCAGGGGTCCAAGGAATCATCTACGACCGCGAGGAGGTCGACATCCGAATCCTTGGTAGCTGTCCCGCGCGCGTGGGAGCCATAGAGGATCACAGCCTTGAGGCGGGGACCGTACCTTCGCTCGAGGAATTCCTTGACTCGTCGGATTATGGCGTGGATGCGCTCATCCATCGAGGTTCTCCCGTCCCCCTCATAGACCCTCCCGTCCTAAGGGATGCCTGGCCCTTACAAGTCGTGCCTCCTCCCTCTTGAGGTACATGAGATGGCTGTAAAGGGCGTCCACCCTCTCCATGTCCCCGGCTTCTTCGGCCTCCCTGATCTCCCCTGCGACCCGCTCTATCTCCCTCCTTATCTTTTCCCTCCTCACCGAGGCTATGGAGTCGGCCAGTACCTTACGGGCTCGCTCTTCATCCAACCCCTCCTGAAGGATGCCGGCGAGCTCCTCCACGAGTCCTTCGTCCTGGGTCTCGGCCAGGACGTCCGAGACGGTGGGAAGCCTCCCATCTCCTATGGCCTCGTAGGCCACCTTCGCCGCAGATCTGAGCCTCCCTTCGAAGGCGTCCAACTCCACCTCCTCCACCACCCTCTCGGCGAGCTCCGGGACGGAGAAGAGTATCTTGAGAAGTTCCCTCTGGGCCGGCGGGACGGTCTGCCTCGAAGGTACCTTCACAGGACCGGTCTCCTCGGACCTTCCCCTCCTCTCCACGACCTTCCTCAGCACCTCCTCCCTCAACCCGAGGGCCTCCGCCACCCTCCTCGTCCAGAGGTCCCTCCTGAGCTCGTCCCTGATCTTGGATAGGACCTCGGCCATGGCCTTGGCCGCCCTGCGCCTCCCCTCCACGGACGAGATGTCCTCGGTCCTCCGCACCTTCTCCAACATATGTTCCACCAAAGGCTTGGAGTTGCCGACCATCCTCAGGAACTCCTCCCTCCCCTCCTCCCTCACGAAGCTGTCGGGGTCGTGGCCGGGGGGAAGCTCCACGACCCTCACTTCGAGCCCGGCCTCGGATAGCACCTCCCCCCCCCTCAGGGCGGCCTCGGAACCCGCCCTATCGGCGTCGAAGCACAGGATCGCCCTTTCGGCGTACCTCCTCAGGAGCCCGGCCTGGTGGGGGGTGAAGGCCGTGCCCGCCACGGCCACTGCGTTCTCTATCCCTGCGGAGAAGAGCCTGAGCAGGTCGGTGTACCCCTCTACGACTATGGCCTCCCCTTCCCTCCTTAAAGCTTCCCTGGCCTGGGATATGCCGTACAGCACCTTGCCCTTACGATATATGGGGGTCTCGGGGGAGTTTATGTACTTCGGCTCCCCTTCCCCCAAGACCCTGGCCCCGAAGGCCACGGGCCTTCCTCCCGGATTGTGTATGGGGAAGGTGAGCCTGTCCCTGAACCTGTCGTAGTACCCTCCGGACCTTCGTCTCAAGGCGAGCCCGGCCTTTTCGAGAACCTCTGGCCCGATCCCCTCGTGGGAGGCGGCCCTTATGAGCCCTTCCCATCCGGGGGGGGCGTACCCAAGGGCGAACCTCTCGGCCACTCCTCGACCTATCTCCCTTTCCTCCAAATACCTCCTCGCCTTACCTCCTGCAGGGTCCTTCCACAGGAGTTTCTTGTAGAACTCCTGGGCGAAGGCGTTGGCACGGTAGAGGGCATCGTTCCCCTGGTCTCGGGTGGACTTCGGGAGGGGCACGCCGTACTTCTCTGCCAGCCTCCTCACCGCCTCGTAGAAGGACAGCCCTTCCATCTTCATCAGGAACCCGAAGACGTCCCCGCCCACGCCGCACCCGAAGCAGTGGAATATGCCGAGTTCGGGGTTCACGCTGAAGGACGGAGTGCGCTCGGAGTGGAACGGGCAGAGCCCAAAGTAATTTCGCCCCCGACGCTTCAGGGGCACGTATTCCGATACCACCTCGACGATGTCGGCCTGCGCCCTGACCTGGGCTATCACATCTTCAGGGACCCTGGGCATATCTTACCGTTCGGGACCAGAGGACCTCGCTTCTTGAAAGCTCGTCGGTGACGTGAGCTTCTTTACGGTATCCTCCAAACGTACCACCTCCTCCCTGAGCTCCTCCAGCACCTCCGACACCTTTACCTGAGCTTCCCCAGGCGGAGGATGAGCATCCTTCGGGACTGGAAGCTCACCCTGGGGCTTCCTCCAGAGGCGCAACCTCATCCTGTCCCTCCCCGTATTCACGGGCCAGGTCCGGAAGGGCCCGATTCATGTGGTGGCGCAGCATCCCCACGGATACCTTCGGTCCCGCTAAGGCTATCAGGAACACCCTGTCGGTCAACCACTGGATCAGGAAGGACCCCTCTTCGAACTGTATCCATACCGTGGAGAAACTGCCGACCCCCTCGTACTGCTCCAGCACCTTCCCCAAGCGGAGGGCTATGGAAGCGGCCTTGGGGAGGACCTCCCTGTCCCCGGGCCTTATCCCGACGGCGTCGAGCACCTCGCCGTCCGTCCGTGCCACCACAGCCTTAAGCGTCCCGCTCTCCTGCACGAAGTCCGCCAATGACATACTTGCTCCCTTTAAGTAAGAGCTTCTATCAAATCCACCTTATGCTTCCTCAAAGCGTACCTCATCATCCCTATGTTGGCATCCTCGCCGGCCACCATCACCAAAACGTAATCCTCGGTCAGGGGCTCCACCACGACGACCCCCCTTTCGAACTGCATAAGTACCTGTACGAGTCCCCCGTTCCCCAGATGTTCCCCGAGGCTCTGGGGGGAGCGGAGACTGTTGGACGCTAAGGCCCCTATGGATTCCACATCCCCTATGGCGCCGACCTGGCTGAGGGTGAGCCCATCCCTTCCCACGATCATACTTCCTTCGGCCTCGGCCTCGTTCCTCAGGATGTCCAAGGCTTTCTCTAGAGCTTCCATCTTACCTCCTCGGATGAAGGGTTTTTTGTCCAACTTGTTTGGAAAGTACCACAAGATATCGCATCTGTCAAGCCTTTTTTCCTTACTTCGGTCTTGACTTACCGGTCGTCCGGTAGTATTTTTGTTACGATGGCCGTATTTCCCATATATCGGGATTTCCTGCGTTTCCTGGACGCCCTCTCCGAGGGCGAGCTTCCATGGGAGGCCTACCGGAGGTATTACCTGAACCTCCACCGAAGTTTCTTGAGCGCCTGTTGGAGGGCCTTCGGCATAGACGAAGGAGCCCTCAGGACCAGGGTAGAAAGGATAAAGAGGGGGGATTACGGGCATTTGGAGGCTTCGGTAGAAGTAGAACCTCCCGAGGTTACGGTTACCGAGGCCCTCGAGGGGTGCTTTCGGCTCGTTCCCCCTCCTGAGGAGCCCGAGGTGTACCTTATGGTAGGCTTCTTCTCCCCGGACGCCTTCGTTATAGAAGCTGGAGGGGAACCTAAGGTGGGCTTCGGACTTGAGAGGTTCAGGGACTTCGGGCTCCTCGGGCTCCTCACGGCCCACGAGTACGCACATTGGTTCAGGCGCATAAGGTTAGGTTTTCCAAAGGATGGGGACACGAAGGAGAAGCTGGTATCGGAAGGCCTGGCCGTGCTATTTTCGAGCTACGCCTTCCCCGAGCTCCCTCCTTACAAGCTCCTTCGCCTCCCGAGGGCCCGCTGGAACTGGTGCGTGGAGAACGAGGCCATGTTGTGGGAGAAGGTATTGGACGGCACCATCTTCGAGGACGAGCTTCCTCCGAGGGCCTGGACGTACATAGCATATCGTCTGGCCGAGCGCTTCGCTTCGGAGGAAGGTTACAGGCTGCCCGACCTCCTGACCGTCCCATGCGAGGACGTCCTATCCTGAAGGCGACGATGCGTATCCATAAGACTTTGACCCCTTTAATTCTGACCTCATCCGGGGCAGTCGGGTTCACGGCCGTGCTCGCCCTCTTGGGCGCCTTCGACAGGCCCGAGCTTGCGAGCTACGACTTCAGGTTCCGTTGGAGGGGCGAAGAACCTCCGGACACGAACGTGGTCATAGTGGCCGTAGACGACCAGAGCCAGCAGGAGCTCGGGCTCAACTGGCCCTTCCCCTGTTCCTTCCATGCTAAGCTCGTGCGGAACCTTAAGAAAGCTGGGGCCAAGGTGATAGCCTTCGACATAGAGTTCTTCACGGAGACCCCAGAGGACTCCGAGTTCGCCGAAGCCTTGGCCGAGGCGGGGAACGTGATATTGGCCCGCAAGATGGCGTACTGTGGGAACCGATGGACCCTTCCGGCCCCGGTCCTGAGGAGGTCCGCCCGCTCCCTTGTAGATATGCCCTACGACACCGACAGGTTCCATGGGGGATAAAGCTGCTCGAAGGGGCACCCCTCCCTCACCTTCCTGGGGCGCTGTGAAAGGTTTTTAACGAACCCACCTCCGGAGGAATGGGATGGAGTTTACGAACTTGAAACGAAATAGCCTCTCGGCCCTGGCCTTCGTCTTACTTGGATGCGCCGGTGCGAGCACCTACAGGGAACCTCCGAACTTCGTCAAGGATGTGAACTGCTTCGCGCTGTGGTGCATAGAGAAGGGACTATGGGAAGAGGCGAGGGTTCACCTCGAGAGGGCCATCTCAAGGGACTCGACCTCGGCGGCCCTCTACAACAACTTGGGCATAATCTACGAGCATATGGGCCGCTTAGAAGATGCGGAGGCTGCCTACAAAAGGGCGGTGGAGCTCGATCCTAAGGGCAAGCTCTACCGCTGGAACTACGAAAGGTTCAGGCTGCTCAAGGGGGGTGTGGCCGAACCTTCCGAGGAGCGCGGGGACTCCATATGGGTCCCGCCCGAAGAACCTGGGGAGGAGAGATGAGGGTCGCATATTTCGACTGTTTCTCGGGAGCGAGCGGGGATATGATACTCGGGGCTTTGGTGGACGCCGGCCTGGACCTTGAAGAACTTAAGAAGGAACTTAGGACCCTTCCCTTAGGAGACTTCTCGATATCCTCCAAGAGGGAGGCGAGGCACGGGATCTGGGGGACCAAGGTGGAGGTGTCCGGGGAGGCCCATCCCCCCCACAGGCACCTATCGGACGTACTGAAGATCATAGAAGCAAGCAGAATATCCGAGAGGAGCAAAGCCTTAGCGTGCAAGATATTTTCTCGGCTGGCGGAGGCCGAGGCCAGGGTGCACGGTACATCCCCAGAACATGTCCACTTCCACGAGGTGGGGGCCCTGGACGCCATAGTGGACATCGTAGGAGCGGTGGTGGGGCTGGAGATCTTGGGGGTGGAGGAGGTGTGGGTCTCCCCCCTCAGGCTCGGGACGGGATATGCCCGATCCGCCCACGGCACGATCCCGGTCCCCTCGCCCGCCACCCTGGAGCTCACCAAGGGCTTCCCCGTGGAGCGCACCGGCGTCCCTTACGAGCTTTTAACCCCCACAGGTGCCGCTATCCTCACCACCCTCGCCGAGGGCTTCGTGGGCCCTTTGATCCTTAAGGCCGAAAGCGTAGGCTACGG
>QNCW01000144.1 GCA_003645885.1 Candidatus Latescibacterota bacterium
CCAGCAGGGGGATATACGGAATGTCCCGGAATGGTGAGCTGATATGGCATTCCGAGCGGGAGATAAGCAACAACTGGTCCGCTATGTCCGAAGACGGTCTATACGCGTTCTTCCCCGGAGGACAGGGGACCCCTGCCTTCCTCTTCACCGCCGATGGGACAAAGCTTCTCGTTCCACAGGCGGAGGTGGAGTCCATCTGGTTCGTGCTGATGAAAGACGATGCCTCCCTCTTGGCAATCCCCGACAAGATAGGAAGGTTTTATGTGTTTAAAGGACTCGTGGAGCGGGGCAAGAGGCCCCTAAGGTACACCCTCCATCCAAAGCCGGGAGCAAAAGTGGTCAGTACTGGTCCCGTGCGGTTGAGCTTTAACCGACCGGTCTTCCCGGTGGGGGACCTCTCCGGGATAGCCCTGTACACCTCCTCCGGCGATACCCTGCGGCCATCGGTGGAAGTGCATCCCTGGCAGATGGACATTTTCCTGCCCGACGGGTTCGTTCCGGGGGAGACCTACACGGTGAGCGTGCCCCCTGGGGTGGTACAAGATATAGAGGGAAGCTTAAGCCCTCAGATTTCATGGTCTTTTTCGGTGGAGACGACGACCTTGGTCGAGGAAATCGGAGAGGAGATACTCCCACGATCCCTCTCCCTCTCCTCCAACTTCCCCAACCCCTTCAACGAGTCCACAGTTTTCCGTTACTCCGTTCCGAGGGAGGGCAGGGTCGTTCTGGAGGTGTACGATATAAGAGGCCAGCTCGTGGAGAGGCTCGTGGAAGGTCACAAGAAACCGGGGACCTACCGGGTGATATGGAGGCCGGAGGGAATCGCAAGCGGGGTCTACCTCTGCGTGCTCAGGGCAGAAGGTAAGGTGAAGGTCAGGAAGGTGGTCCTGGCGAAATAGGAAAGCCCTAAAACGAACGGGGCGGCGAAGGGCCGCCCCTTAGTTACCTTCATTCCTTATATTTATAATCAAATATCGTCGTAGCCCTCCTACATCTGGGACATAGAATCCTTATCCTGTCCGGACGGACCATGGGTGCCCCCTCCTCCTTGGGGACCTTTGCGGCCCTGCCCATGTCCTGCAGGAGGGAGAGCATAAGGGTTGGGTTAGTGAAGGCCTTGGGCCCCAACTTCCTCGCCACCCAAAGTATGTGATCCCTTGCCCCTACGACGGCCCCACAGAATTCGCAGAGCACGAGCTCCTTCTCCACGGTCTCTACGGCCTGGGACCTATCGAAGGTCGCCAGATCGTATTCGTCCGTAAGGACCGTCCCCTCCTGGGTTATGCAATGTACCTGACATTCCCCGCAGAATATACACTTGTCCAAATGTATGGTTATCCTCCTCGTACCCCTCCCACCCTCCACCACATCCTCGACCTCCCTGGCTTCGGAAGGGCACACGTACACGCAGGCCCCACATCCTACGCACTTGTCCTCGTTGAATACGGGCTTCCCCCTGAACCTCGGAAAGGCAGGGGAGGGCTCCTTCGGATACTTTATGGTGTACGGTCCCTGAAACAGGGCCCTTATGGCCTCCCCAAGTTCCCTTAGCTTCGGCTTCCTCATGCCCCCTCCTCTACCACACCGCCTTCCTTATCCTCCTTGTACTTATCCCCCACACTTCCCTCCCAAAGCGGCACCCCCGACCTGTGCGAGCCTCTGGCCAAGGCGTGGGCGCCGGTGGGAGAAGTCAGGAGGATGAACACAGCGCATATGAGGGCCTTCACCCCTATGGCGTTCAGGCCGGTGTAGAAGGGCACACCTATAAGTATCATGCACGTCCCCAACGTCACGCACTTCGTAGCTGCCTGGAGCCTGTTGTAGATATCGGGCAGTCGCACCAAGCCTATACATCCGAAGAGGTCGAAGGCCAGGCCCACCGATATCAGCGCTATGCCTATCTCACTCATCGAACCCCCGTCCTTCTAAGTACTTAGCCAATGCCACCGTCCCTAAGAAGCTTAGAAGAGCCCAGGCGATGGCTATGTTGAGGAAGAAGTCCCTGCCCTCCATGATCCCGAGCAGGGCACAGAACCCCACGACCAAGGTCCCGAATATATCTATGGCAACGGTCCTGTCGGGAGGGGTGGGCCCCGCTCCCACCCTGTAGAGGCATAGGAGACCGCTTAAGGCTAAGACGGAGAAAAATATCCACCACATCATTATTCAAATACCTCCTTGAGGATCCTCTCGAACCTTCTCACTATTATCCGAGTCTGCTCCTCCGGGTCATCGGTCCTGACGTTTATCCAGTGGACGTACAGGAAATCTCCCACAACGTCGACGGTGAGCGTGCCGGGCGTGAGGGTTATAGAATTCGCCAGCATGGTCTTGGATATGTCCCTTTTGAGGTTCGTGCGCACCTTAACTATACCCGGCCTTATGGGAACCTCTGGATGCAGGACCCTGTAAGCCACGTCCAAGTTCGCCCTGAGCATGTGCCAGAAGAAGACCGGTATGTAATAAAGGAACCAGAGGTAACGCTTCGGATGGAAGGGTTTGGACGGAGGAAGCTCTACCAGAAGGTCCCTGGTGAGATATGTCGCTAAAGCTGACACAGCAAGCCCTGCCAGGACCTCCTGAGGGTCCAGGGACCAAGTGAGCAGAAGCCAGACGACGAAGGCGGCCAAATATGTGACAAACACCTTCATCTACCCTCCCAGGACCAAGCTTATGTAATCCCCTGCCCTCAGCAGCACATCGGTTGCAGGGCCCAAAAGCAGGGGCTTGAGCACAGGATAGAGGAGCCCGAAGGAGGTACAACAAAGGGCCAAAAGGATCAGAGCGACCCCCATAAGAGCCGGAGCTTCCTTGACCTTCTGAGACTCAGCAGCAGGCGACCCAAATATCGCATACCTCATCACCTTAGTGAACGAGGTCAAAGTCAAAAAGGCCACGACCACAGCTATGGTGGCAGCTACATAATGTCTCGCTTGGATCGCCGCGACAATTATGATGAGCTTGCTCCAGAACCCGTTGAACGGCGGAACCCCTGATATAGAAAGTGAACTTATAACGCAAGATGTGCTCGTAACGGGCATCCTGCGCCACAGTCCTCCCATCTTCTTCAGTTCCCTGGTTCCAACCTCGTGTTCTATCGCCCCAGAACATAGGAACAAACACGATTTGAAGGCTGAATGGTTTAGAAGATGGAATACTCCTCCCAATATCCCGAGTGGCGTTCCAAGCCCAAGCCCAAGCATTACATATCCCATCTGACTTATACTGTGATATGCGAAAAGTCTCTTCATATCCCACTGTCCCACGGCCAAAAGCACTCCGACGATCATAGAAAGTCCTCCCAGAACCATAAATATCGTGGAAATCGGCTTGGACATCCCGAAAACTATGTAGGACACTCTAGCCAACGAATATATCCCGAGGGACTTTATGAGCACCCCAGAAAGCATAGCGGAGATCGGAGCAGGGGCCGAAGGATGTGCATCCGGAAGCCATGCGTGGAAGGGGACCATGGCGGCCTTGAGCCCGAAGCCCATGAGGAACAGAGCTGCCGCGAACCATATCGCAGGGCTCATGCCGTTCTCGTCTATGATCTTGGCTAAATGGGCCATGTTCAAGGTCCCCGTCTTGCCGTACAGCACCCCCACGCCGAAGAGGACAAAAGTAGATGCCACGCATCCCATTATCATGTACTTGAAGGAGGCCTCGAGCTCCTCGGCCTCGGTCCCGAAGGCCACGAGGGCGTAAGAAGCTATGGAAGCTATCTCCAAGAACACATATAGGTTGAACATGTCGCCGGTCAGGACCACCCCGTTCATCCCGGCGACCATGAGCATAAACAGCGAATAGTACCTCGACTTCGAGGTATACCTCTCCATGTACGGTATCGAGAACAAGGTGGCGCAGAAAGCGACCAGGGAGACGACCACGAGCAGCAGGACGCTGAGGCCATCCGCCACCAGGTTTATCCCCAGGGGGGGTCTCCATCCTCCCATGTAGTAGGTACTCGGGCCCTTCCCTACGAGCGTGAGCGACATGACCAGGAGGGAAAGCGTCGAAAGGTTCCCCACTATATCCGGAAGGCGCCTCCAAACCCTCACCAATATAGGTATCAGGAAGGCAGCTCCTAACGGTATCGCCACGAAGAGCGGAAGTGCCTGGTTCATGTGCAACCCCTCGTTCATCATCCCTTGAGCCTCTTTATTTCGGACTCGTCCAAGGTCCCGTACTTCTCGTAAAGCCTCAGAACGAGGGCGACCAAGAGGGCTATGACGCCGAGGCCTATCACGATCGACGTCACGGTCAGGGCCTGGGGGAGCGGGTCCACAGAGTTTGCGGCGAACTTATTCAGGTCCATTCCCTTACTTAATATAGGTGGTATCCCTCCAGCCCTGTAACCTAAAAGTATGAGGAAGAGGTTAACAGCGTATTCGGTTATCGCAACCCCTATGACTATCTTTATCAAGTTCCTTCGGGCGACTATCGCATAGAGCCCTATGAGCAGCATCGCCGTTGCGAAGAGGTAAGGTATCATCAGTCCTCCTCCGGAGGTTCCTCACCCGGAGGGTAGAACCTCCTGTATACGGAAAGTGCGGTAAGGACCGCGAAGAGCGAGACCCCGACCTTTATCCCTATGAATATGTTGGAAAGCGGCATAGTTCCTGCGCTGACCAGGCGGAAGGGCTCCCCCTTGCCCAGGAAGTTGAGGAAGAAGTATCCCGCCGTGAAGCCCAAGAGAGCTATCGCCCAGAATCCCAAAGCTCCGAGGCAGTCCAGGACCGAAGCCCTCCCCTCGGGAAGTTTCCTCAGGGGGAGGTCTTTGCCGAAGGCGAGCATGAGGAGCATAATGCCTAAGGCCAGTATTACACCTCCAGGGAACCCCCCTCCGGGCGTTATGTGGCCGTAGACCACGATGTATGCGCTGTAGAGGATTATGAACGTGGTGACCACCCTTGCGATGGTCCGGACTATGAGGCTCATTCCCTTCATCTCCTACCTCTCCTCCTCAGAACAGCTATCGCTCCCAGGATCGAGACGAAGAGGACTGTGGCCTCCCCCAAAGTATCGTAGGCTCTAAAGTCCAAAAGTACAGATGTCACGAAGTTGACGGCCTTGGTCTTAGCAAGCCCCTCTCTCAGGTACTCCTGGGATACCGTCATGAGGGGATGCCCGAAGGACGGGAGGTCCTTGAACGCCCTGTAGGCCAGCACCATGAACACCCCGGAGAAGATGAGGATTGTGGCCACTGCGAAGCTTTCTATATATTTGTAGATCGTAGTATCGTCCCTTTGGACGGTGGCCCTGAGGAGTATTATGAGGCAGAGGGTCTCCACCACGACCTGGACTATGGCTATGTCGGGAGCACCTAAGAAGAGGAAGACCACGCTGAGGCATATCCCGACTATCCCGACCGAGACCACAGCGGAAAGCAGATCCTTTATCTCGACGGCTATTATGCAACCTACGACCATAAACCCCAAGAGAGCGTACAACAACACTTCCATGGCTTCACCCTCTGGCTAAGAGGATCAGTAGTACCAGCAGGCCCAGTATGCACCAGGAGAGATACGTGGACATCACGCCGTTATGTATGGCCCTGAGGGCCCTCACTAAAGCTTCCCAGTACCTGCCGAAGAGCCTGTACAGGTCGAACACCCCCCTCTCCCCCTCCCTGTAGGGTCCCCTCAGGAGCCTGAGCTCCCTTACGGTCTCGTAGAACCCTGTGCCCGGCACCCTCGTCACCTCAGGGTCCAGCCTCTCCCCTGCCATAAAGACCGGAGCGGACCTCCTGACGGTGACTCTGCCCATGAGATATATGATAAAGCCCACCAGAAGCGCTATCCCCAAAAGTAAGCTTGCTAAGGAGGGACTCCAAAGTGCCTTACCTAAGGAGATATCCTGAGGGACCCCAGCGAAGGTCTCACCTAAGACAGGTCCTATGAAGTTCCTAAGAGGGAATTGTGCAAATATTCCGAAGAGGACGCACAACGCGGCTAAAGCTACCATAGGAAGAACCATTCCGAACCCGACCTCTTTTACTTCCCCTATCTCTTTCGGTCTCTGTCCCAGAAATACGGAGTACAATACCTTTATGAAGGACGCTAAGGTCAAAGCGCTCCCGAACATTGCGGCCACCAGGAGGAAAGGCATAATGGCACTCTTGACAGATATTATTCCCTGATAGACCATCCACTTGGAGACAAAACCG
>QNCW01000145.1 GCA_003645885.1 Candidatus Latescibacterota bacterium
CCGAGTACGTGAAGGGGATGATAGCTTACGGGGACAAGGTGAGGGAGCTCCTGGACAAGGTCTGGAAGGAGGAATACCTTCTTCCGGAGAGGAAGAAGGCCATGGCCGAGGCAGCGGGTTAGCGTAAGGGAGGTACCGGGCCCTCGAAGATATCGGAGAACGGTCGGGACGGGTTCGAGTTCCACAGGGCTCGTGTAGGGGAGATGCTGGAACCGCCCGAGGGCTATGGCTCCTACCGAGGTACCTCGGTAGGAGTCTTTTCTGTACGGCCTATGGTCAGACAGCTTGCCAAGGGCATAACCAAGAACGTTTTGGCCCTGGGGCTTGTGAGCTTACTCACCGATGTGGGCACCGAGATGTTCTACCCAGTGCTGCCGATATTCCTCACATCGGTCCTGGGGGCGGGGGTGGGGTTCGTGGGGCTCGTGGAGGGGACGGCGGAGAGCACGGCGAGCCTCCTGAAGCTCTTCTCAGGATGGCTTTCGGACCGCATGAGGAAGAGGAAGGCTTTGGTCCTCGCCGGATATATCCTTTCGGGCGTGACCAGGCCCGCCCTCGCCCTTGCCACGTCGGCGTGGCACGTGTTGGGGGCGCGGTTCGCCGACAGGGTCGGGAAGGGGATACGAACCTCCCCCAGGGACGCCCTCATAGCGGATTCTACCCCGGACGGACACAGGGGAAAGGCCTTCGGGCTCCACAGGGCCATGGACCATGCGGGGGCCGTCTTAGGGCCCATGTTGGGGTTCCTCGTGCTCTCTTTGAGGCCCGGAGGATACAGGCTACTGTTCTGGCTGGCGACGATTCCTGCGGCCCTGAGCGTGGCCGTCCTCGTCCTCCTGGTCTCCGAAAGGGGTCCTCTGGGGACCGAGGGGAAGGTGAAGCTGAGCATAAGGCCCTTCGACCTCAGGTTCAAGCTCTACCTTCTCGTCCTGGCCCTCTTCACCCTGGGAAACTCCAGCGACGCCTTCCTCCTCCTCAGGGCGAAGGAGGTCGGGGTTCCGACCGCCCTCGTCCCGATCCTATGGGTGGTCCTACACGTGGTGAAGATGTCGGCGTCGGTCCCAGGGGGAAGCCTCTCGGACCGGGTGGGCCGTAGGAAGGTGATAGTGGCGGGTTGGACGATATATGCTACGATATACCTAGGATTCGCCCTCGCGTCCCGTCCCTGGCACATCTGGGCACTTATGTCGGCCTACGGCTTATACTACGGGCTCACGGAAGGCACGGAGAAGGCCCTCGTCTCCGACCTCGTCCCAAAGGAGCTGAGGGGGACGGCCTACGGTGCCTTCAACTTCACGGTGGGGGTTATGGCCTTCCCGGCCAGCGTGGTCATGGGGTTCCTCTGGGGATGGAAGGGCCCTGCGGCGGCCTTCGGGTTCGGGGCCGCCCTCGCCGCTGCCGCTTCCGTGGGACTGATGGCCTTAAGATTAAGGAAAGAATGATGTTGGGCGAGGCACATCTTCGTGGAATCTCGGTGACCCTCGGGCTCCAAGGTCGTCGCATCTTTTAAGATTATTGGCTTTAACGGAACACCTTGGTTTCGGGGATTGACTTCCTCGTCGAAGATATATATATTGGTCTCCCTCGGGGCGTAGCGCAGACAGGTCAGCGCGCCTGCTTCGGGAGCAGGAGGTCCCCGGTTCAAATCCGGGCGCCCCGACTTAAGGCTTGTTCGAGGTGGACGGCAGATATGCAACCCCTCATCCTCCTGACCAACGACGATGGGGTCTCAGCGGAGGGACTTCGTGCCCTCAGGAAGGCCTTGGAGGAGGTGGGGGAGGTGGTGGTCGTAGCTCCGGAGGGCGCAAGGAACGCTGTGGGTCATGCCCTCACCCTCCACAAGCCCCTGAGGGTAAGGAAGGTGGAGGAGAGATGTTTCGCCGTGAACGGGACGCCCACGGACTGCGTCATGCTCGGGGTTTACAAGCTGTTGGACCGCAAGCCAGACTTGGTCTTCTCAGGGGTGAACGACGGACCGAACCTGGGCGACGATGTGACATATTCTGGCACCGTGGCCGGGGCGATGGAGGGGATGCTTTTGGGGGTCCCGTCCGTGGCCGTGTCGATGGCGGAGGAAAGCTCATATTTCGATGTGGCAGCCGAGTTCTCGGCACGGTTGGCTGAGTGCGTGCTTAAGAACGGTATGCCTGAGGATACCTTCCTCAACGTGAACGTCCCTCCTCTCCCCAGGGAGGAGATAAGGGGTGTCCGCATAACCAAGCTCGGAAGGAGGATATATAGGACGGCGATAGTTGAGAAGACCGACCCGAGGGGCAAACCCTACTACTGGATAGGAGGACAGCATCCCACATGGACCGGCGGGGAGGAGACCGACTTCGCTGCGGTTGAGTCTGGTTTCATCTCCGTGTCCCCCTTGCACCTCGATCTTACCAACTACGATGTGCTCTCACAGATGGCCGGATGGAAGCTCTGGCCCATATAGCAGGTGACCTCGGGGCGTAGCGCAGACAGGTCAGCGCGCCTGCTTCGGGAGCAGGAGGTCCCCGGTTCAAATCCGGGCGCCCCGACCAAGGGATAAAGGATATGTCGAACAAGATCTTCAAGGGCCGTAGGTTGGTGCAGCTATCGGCCCTTTTTCTTTTCGTATCGGCCCTCGCCTTCGGCACATCCTGGGGAGGGCGGGTCCTGAGGTCCGTGCTTAGCTCGGACCCCCTCTGGCTCTTCGGTGGGTTCGTGGGGCTTTGGGGTACGGTCCTTTTAGGCTCAGGATTCCTGCTGGGAAGGGCGTTCTGCGGGTGGATCTGCCCTTTAGGAACGCTTTTGGAGGTCCTCCCGTCGGGGAGGAGGTCCGTGCCGAAGGGTTGGGAGAAGTCAGGGATCCTGGCCCTGACCTTCGTGACTGTGGCCGTCCTCGTGGGACCTTCCCTTCCCCTTGCCTTCTCCCCTCTGACGCTTCTTGCACGTTCCCTCATTCTGCTCCTGTTCCCACCCATTTCCTTCCTGGCGGACGAGCTCCTCTCCTTCACATCCCCCCTCTGGGAGAAGTTGGGGTTGGGAAGGCTGGCCTATCTGTCCGTGCAAGTTTTCCACTTCCGAGGGACGGGGTCGATCTTGGCGGTGCTCGCTGGAATCCTCTGCCTCAACACAGTCGCACCGAGGTTCTGGTGCAGGCACCTCTGTCCCTTGGGAGCGTTCCTCGGGCTTGCGTCCCGCCTCGGCCTCCTGCGAAGGAAGGTGGGAAGCTCCTGCACTTCCTGTGGGCTGTGCGCCTCCGCCTGCCCTATGGGGGCGATCCCGAAGGACGACCCCACCCTTACCAGGAGGGAGAGGTGTATGCTTTGCGGGAGGTGCGTTTCTGTCTGCCCTCAGCGTGCGGTCGGCTTCTCCTTCAAAGGAGGCCGTGCGTCGGACTTCCTCCCCTCCCGGAGGGCGTTCCTCACCTCCATCGGCCTCGGGACCTTCGTAGGGCTCCTGGTCAGAGGCACGGCCTCTAAGCTCGTCCCACCCTCCGACCTCATACGGCCTCCGAACTCGCTTCCAGAGGGAGAGTTCCTGGAAAGGTGCGTCCGCTGCGGGGCGTGCATGAGGGTCTGCCCGACGGGAGGGCTTCAGCCTGCCCTCCTCGAGGGGGGGGCAGAGGCCCTTTGGACTCCGAGGCTCGTCCCCCGCATAGGGCCCTGCGAGCCGGAATGTACCCTCTGCGGCGAGGTATGCCCCACCGGAGCCATAAGGCCCTTCTTTCCGGACGAGAAGCGGTCGCTGAAGCTCGGGACTGCGGTGGTATACAAAGATCGTTGTTTGGCATGGGGATGGGGAAAGGCCTGTTTAGTGTGCGATGAGGCCTGCCCTTACGACGCCGTAAAGCTCGTGCCCGTGCCGGGGAAGGTCGTAAAAGGGCCCGTGGTGGACTACGAAAGATGTACAGGATGTGGCGTATGCGAACACGAATGCCCCGTACCGGGCCAGGCGGCCATAAGGGTGGAGCGGGTAGCTTGACAGAAGCAGCATATAGGGCTATATTTCCTTTCGAAATGAGAAGGATATCGGCAGCAGTCGTCGTGCTCGTGCTCCTGTGTGGAGGTGCCCGGGCGCAGTACTTCGGGAAGAACAAGGTTCACTATACGAACTTCCGGTGGAAGGTGCTGCGCACCGAACACTTCAAGGTGTACTTCTACCCCGAGGAGGAGAGGATAGCCAAGTTCGGGGCATCGGTGGCCGAGGAGGCCTTCGAGGAGTACAAAGAGAAGCTCGGCCACACCCCCCGTCGTCGCATCCCCCTCATCATATACAGCGCCCCCACCTTCTTCCAGCAGACCAACGTGGTTCCCTACCTCCTTCCCGAATCCGTCGGAGGGTTCACGGAGTTCGTAAAGGGGAGGGTGGTGGTGCCCCACACCGGGTCTTTCTCCCAGCTCAGGAGGGCCATAAGACATGAGATTGTGCACGTCTTCGTATACGATAAACTTGAGGAATCTGCGAAGTGGCACAACATCTACAACCTCCATCCCCCGCCTCCTTGGTTCAACGAGGGAATGGCGGAGTACCTCTCCTACGGCTGGGATTCCCGGGCGGATATGGTCATGAGGGACGCCGTGCTATCGGGGGTCCTGGTCCCCCTCAGGGACATAGGCCGCATCACAGGGACCTACCTGATGTACAAGGAGGGGCAGTCCCTGGTCGGGTTTATGGTGGAGAGGTACGGGGAGAGGGTGTTAGCGGAGATCTTAGACAACTGGTGGAAGGCCAAGGACTTTTCCGGCGTCTTCTTCGTAACCACCGGGGAGCCCCTGGAGAAGTTCGCCGAGGACTGGGAGTATCACCTCAAGAAACGATATTATCCCCTGATGGCCAAGTGGGACCTTCCCTCGTACGGGGCTGAGGCCCTGACTTCGGAGGGGATGGACGCAAAGCCGGCTCCTCTGCCGGACGGAAGTGGCTTTGCATTCCTCTCGGACAGGTCGGGGTACTCCGACATATACGTGAAGTCCTTCGACGGCAAGCCCCGCAGGGTGGTGAGGGGAGGAAGGACCGAGAAGTTCGAGACCTTCCACCTCTTCAGGAGCAGGATGGACATATCCCGGGAGGGGACCCTGGCCTTCGTGGCCAGGAGGGGGGGGAGGGACGTCCTCTACCTCTGGGACCTGTCCAGGGGAAAGGTCATCAAGCACATAGCCTTACCTGAAGTTGTGGAACTTTCCTCCCCCTCGTGGTCGCCGGACGGGAGCAAGGTCGTGGTCTCCGGCCTCGGGTACGACGGCACATCGGACCTCTACGTAGTGGACGTGGAAACAGGAAGGGTCCGAAGGCTCACCCGGGACCACTACGACGACAGGGACCCGAGCTGGTCACCGGACGGAAGCAGGATAGCCTTCAGCTCCTCCAGGACGAAGATGGGGGAGTATAACATATTCGTATACGACCTTCCATCGGGGAAGATATATCAGCTCACTTCCGGGCCTTACAGGGACGTGAACCCGTCCTGGTCACCGGACGGAAGCAGGATAGCCTTCAGCTCCGACAGGGAGGGGCCCTTCGGGATATATCTTTTGGACGGTAAGGGTAGGATACTCAGGGCTTGCTCGGTGCTCACCGGAGCCCTGGACCCCGAATGGACCCCGGACGGCAAGTGGCTCCTCTTTACGGGATTTGAGGGACATAAGTTCCTGATATATCGGACCAAGGTCCCAGAAGACCCTCCTCAGGTCGCCACGTTCACCCCCACCCTCTGGAGGAAGGGATGGGTCCTCCCCCAGCTCGAGGGCACATCCCTACAGGCGGTTTATCCATATAAGCCTAAATTTAGCTTAGACATAGCTCAAAGTCAGGTGGTAAGGGACCCCGAGGTCGGCGTCCAGGGGGGGGTGCAGTTCGGCTTCACGGACGTGCTCGGGGACCACCACCTCCTGTTCCTCCTGGGGTACTCTGGACAGGTGGGAAAGGAGTTCTTGAAGCGGGTAAACTTCGCCTCGGCATATGCGGACCTCTCCCACAGGCTCCATTACTCTTTGGGAGCCTTCCATCTATCCGATAGATATTACGACCTGGACGAAGGCTGGGTGATGGACAGGAGGTACGGTGGGGAGATATCCTTGGTCTACCCCCTTTCCAGGTTCCGTAGGGTTGAGGCCGACCTCCTCCTCAGGCGCTCCCACCGTAGGTGGCTCG
>QNCW01000146.1 GCA_003645885.1 Candidatus Latescibacterota bacterium
ACCGCCCACATATGCCACTGGGGAGACCTGGGAAGGCGTGGGCGGGGAGGCCGTAAGCCAGGAGACCTGCCTGGTCCGGAGTTCGCTGGAGCCTCCGAGGGGAGGCGGCGGACGCATAGGTATTTATGCCCCGATCTCCTCGTGGAGGTCGGGGTTTTTCGTTTAAAATACGTCCGATGTCCAAATTCGACCTGTTGGGGATGCTCCTGGCAGGGCTGTTGTCCGCAAGTTCCGCCTCTGGCGGCGAGATCGCCGGAATGGTCCTCGACGGCGAAACAGGCTCGCCACTGCCGGGTGTGGCTGTGTACATCCCGAAGCTCGGCGTGGGCACGACCTCCGATACGTCGGGAACTTTCTCCCTGAAGGGGATTCCGGAGGGCGTCTACATCCTCCGCGCCGATATGGTGGGATACCGTCCGCAGGAGATCGGGGTGACGGTGGGAAGGGAACCCGTCCGCATACGTATAACCCTATATCCCGAGGTCTACCGCATGGCGGAGATCGTAGTGACCGCTCCGAGGGGGGCCGAAATCTCGCTTAAATCCCCGGCTTTCGTGGGCCGGATGGAGGGAAGGGAGCTAAGGGAGAGGGCGATCACCCTTCCGGACGTCCTGGAGGGGATGGCGGGGGTGAGGGTGAGGAAGCTCGGTGGCCTCGGCGACTACGCCACGGTTTCCATAAGGGGCTCATCGTCACAGCAGGTGAGGGTATATATAGACGAGGTACCCCTGAACGATGCGTTCTGGGGAGGGGTGAACTTGGGGAACATCCCCCTGGGCATGTTCTCCAGGGTTGAAGTATACAGAGGTGTGATACCCATGTCCTTCGGCGGAAGCGGAACAGGCGGGGTCGTAAGGCTGGTGACCCCTAAGCTCGGCACCGGAGGATACGGCACCGTGACCTCCGGTTCCTTCGGTACGATAGGAGCATTCTTCTTAACGTCCCGTAAAAGCGCCCTCTTCGGAGGGGAGTACCTCAGGGCCGAGAACGACTATCCCTTCTTGGACGACAACGGCACGAGGTACAACCCCGAAGACGATGTATGGACCAGGAGGTACAACAACGACTTCCGCTCCACATCGCTGCTGGCGAAGCTCTTCCTCACGGTAAAGGGGGCCAAGCTTTCCCTTTGGGACCTCTTCTTCCGTTCCCGCAAGGGCCTGCCGGGCGCCGGCAACGCCCAGGCCAAGTACGCCCGCATCGGGGAACTGCGCAACCTCTCCGGCGCAGATGTGGAAATGGGCCTCTTCAGGACGAAGCTCTTCTGGAGCCGCTATGTGAGCAAGTTCCGGGACCTCTACAGCGAGATAGGCCTGGGACGCCAGGACAACCACAACGTTACCGACGTCTTCGGCATGAGGACCTCCCTGCGCTCGGCCCACGGGGACCTCTATTGGAACGCCCTCTTCGAGGGGAAGCTGGAGAGGTTCGTCCCTTCGGATAGGGTCCGCAGGACCCAATTTTTGGCCAGCGTCAGGAAGAGCGTAAGCTTCGGCCTTGAAGGGACCTACATGAGGGACAGGTTGGAGCTTACAGCATCTTTGAGATGGGACCTCATGTGGAACGTAAGGAGGTCGGACTACAGGATGGGGGTTCTAAGGCCCATCCCCGAAGAAAGGAAGGCGTACAGGTTCACAGGTTCGAGGCTCGGGCTCCGGTTTAGCCCTGTATCCTGTCTTCACATAAAGGCCAACTTAGGTAGATATTTCCGTGCTCCCTCCTTCTATGAGCTGTTCGGGGATACCGGACCCGTGATAGGGAACACGAAGCTCAGGCCGGAAAGGGGGACGAACTTAGATGTAGGCTTCGTCTTCGGGACGAAGTGGCTCCGAAGGGCCGAGGTCGCCTTCTACCACAACGTCCTCAGGGACGGGATAACCTTCGTCCAACACTCCCAGTTCACCTCAAGGCCCGAAAATGTAGGCAAGGCAAGTATAACCGGGATGGAAGTCTCTTGGAAGGTGGCCCTCGGCCGCCTCCGCTGGGAGGGCCACGGGTCGTACCAGAGGGCGAGGAACCTCTCGGAGCTATACGGGGGAATATATAGGGGAAAGCAGTTGCCCAACCGCCCCACATGGACGGTGCACGGAAGGTGGAGCACGAATTTCGACAAGTTCGGCATCTTCTACGAGGCCGACTACACATCCGGAAACTACCACGACCTGTACAACAAGTTCCCTATACCCGAAAGGTTCATCCAGAACATCGGGATAAGCTTCACCCTACGTCCCTTCAGGCTGGAACTGGAGGTGAAGAACTTAACGGACAGGCAGGTGGCGGACGTATGGGGATATCCGCTCCCGGGAAGGTCGTACTACATAAGGCTGAGCGCAGGAGGATGGACATGCCGAAATGGAGGGAAGCGGTAGGTAGCATCTCTTCTTTGGACCTCCGGGCCATGGAGAAGGCGAGACGCCGCCAGGAGAGGCTCACCAAGCCTCCCGGGAGCCTCGGGAGGTTGGAGGAAATTTCTGTGCAGGTCGCAGGCATCACATGCGATCCTCTGCCCGAGGTCCGGGATAAGGTCATATTTACCGTGGCAGGGGACCACGGGGTCGCGGACGAGGGGGTGAGCGCATATCCGAAGGAGGTAACCGCTCAGATGGTAGCGAACTTCCTGAGGGGAGGGGCCGCTATAAACGTGCTGGCGAGATGTGCGGGAGCAAGGGTGATAGTGGTCGACGCAGGGGTCGCAGCCGAACTGCCCTCCCATCCGGACTTGAGGAACTTCAAACTCGGCTACGGCACGAAGAACATAGCCCGGGGTCCCGCCATGACGAGACAGCAGGCGGAGATGGCCCTGGACTTCGGGATAAAGCTCGTGGAGGAGGAGAGGAAGGAGGGCCTCGACATCCTCGGCCTTGGGGATATGGGCATAGCCAACACCACGCCTTCTGCTGCCGTAGCTTCTGTCTTCACGGGTCTCCCCTCGGAATCCGTGGCCGGACGTGGCACTGGGATAGACGACGCCACTTTTTCTCACAAGGTGGAAGTCATAAGGAGGGCCCTGGATCTCAACCGTCCCGACCCGTCCGATCCGGTGGACGTCCTTGCTAAGGTCGGGGGCTTCGAGATAGGTGTGCTAGCAGGGATAACCTTAGGGGGAGCATTCTATCGGATTCCCGTGGTGTTGGATGGATTGATCGCCACCGCCGGCGCCCTGATAGCCTATAGGCTCTGTCCCCAGGTGCGGGATTACTGCATCGCAGCCCATCTCTCGGTGGAGGTGGGGCACAGGGCCATGTTGGAGCATATGGGACTGGCTCCCCTCCTCGACCTTGGACTGCGCTTAGGGGAGGGAACCGGGGCCGCCCTCGGAATCTTCCTCGTGGAGGCATCGGTAAAGGTTCTGAGGGAGATGGCCACATTCGAGGAGGCCGGAGTTTCGGAGAGGTCTTCTTAATGTTGAGGGACTTCAAGTCAGCGCTGGGGTTCCTGACCGTCCTGCCCTTAGGAGGCGGTCCCCCGTCGGGGAGGGCCATGGCGGCCTTCCCATTGGTGGGAGGACTCGTAGGGGCGGTCCTCGTGGGGGCGAGGTGGGCGTTCACCAAGTTCCTCCCCCGTCCCCTGTGCGACGTCCTCTTGGTAGGGTTTTGGGAATGGTTCACCGGAGGCCTGCACCTGGACGGCCTTGCGGACTCCTGCGATGCCCTGCTTCCTCCCATGCCTTCCGAAAGGAGGCTCGAGGTCCTGAAGGACCCCACATCGGAGCCTTCGGAACTTTCGGGGTCGTCCTGGTGCTCATGGCCAAGACTGCAGGATTCTACCTCGCAAGGGACTGGAGGCCGATCTTCCTCGCTCCCCTGCTCTCCAAGTGGGCCATGGTTTTCGCAGCCGCCCTCTATCCCAGCGCGAGCGAGGGGCTCGGAAGGAGGTTCCAGAAGGACACAGGGACGAGGGAGTTGACTTGGGCCTCGGTGTGGACCGTAGGGGGCGTCGCCCTCGCAGGAATTCCCGGCATATGGGCCTCAGCCGCCGTATGTCTTTTCACCCTATCCTTCGCCAAGTTCGTGCTGAGGCGCGTCCCGGGGTTCACGGGGGACATATACGGAGCGCTCGGGGAGCTGAGCGAGGTCGTAGCTTTGACCGTGGGGGTATCGGTTGGCCTATAAAGTTCTCGTACTTGGAGGGGCGAGGAGCGGGAAGAGCGACTTCGCCTGTAAGCTGGCAGGAAGGATGGGGGGAAGGGTCCTCTTCGTGGCCACGGCATCTCCCGACGATTCCGAGATGGCAGAGCGCATAGCCCGACACAGGTCATCCCGCCCCTCCGACTGGCGCACCGTAGAGGTAAAAGAAAAAGTTGCCGGGCAGGTGTCCGGAGCCCTCAAGGATGTCGATGTGGTGCTTTTGGACTGTGTCACCCTCCTGGCTTCGAACGTCCTCCTTAAGGACGATGAACCTGCCGAATCCCTCCGGGAGGAGCTGGACGCCATCTTTGAGGTGTGCAGAGAAGTTCATCTGATCCTCGTCTCCAACGAGGTGGGCATGGGCTTGGTTCCTCCTTACCCTTCGGGAAGGGCGTTCAGGGACCTACTCGGGTGGGCGAACCGTTACATAGCAGAAAGGGCCGACATAGTGTTGTTCATGCTGGCCGGGATACCCTTGGTCCTGAAGGGAGGTGATGCGTATGAGCGTATAAAAGGAAGCGGGAGACAGGAGGCGGGATAAAAACCAAAATCCTCAAGGAGGTGAAAATGCGCAGGTTACTTACGGTCATAGGGACGATCCTCGTCCTCGTGGGGCTCGCATCAGCAGGGGAGATGGCGGTCATCACGACGACCGACTTCACAAGCGGCAACCTTGCGGCCATAGTCAACGGCGAGGTCACGGCCCAGGCCGACCTGCTCCCCATACACAGCGACAACTGGGTGGTTGCATGGGGGGGTTACGTCTACGTGATAGAGAGACTCTACGGGGACGACATAATAAAGCTCTCCCCCCAGGACCTTTCGACCCCCATCTACCAGAAGTCGGTCGGGGACAAGGCCAACCCCTACGACATAGCCTTCGTTGACGAACACAAGGCATACGTCTCCAGGTACGGGAGGGCCAGCGTGCTTATAGTGGACCCCGCCACAGGGGACAGCACCGGCTCGGTGGACCTTTCGGCATATGTGGCCTATGCGGGCACCGACAGTGCGGAATCCGTCCCCCATATGTCCTATATGGCGATATCGGGCGGGAAGCTCTACGTCGCCTGCCAGAGGCTCAAGGGATGGAACCCGGCCGACACGAGCCTCGTCGTCGTCGTGGACACGGAGACCGACAGTGTGCTCAAGGCCATCCCCCTCGAGAAGAAGAACCCAGTAGCCTTGAGCCTTTACGAAGGTAAGATATATCTGGCGTGCGTGGGCAGCTACTGGGACCCCACGGACGGAGGTATAGAGGTAGTAGATACGGAGACCGACCAGAATCTGGGAGTGCTCGTGGACGAGACCTCCTTGGGCGGTAACGTCTCGGGGGTTCTGGTGGCCTCTCCCGACAAAGGCTACGCCCTCGTTATGACACAGTGGCCTGAGACCTACGTCAAACCTTTCGACCCTCGGGACGGCAGCGTGGGAGACCCCCTCCCCGGGGCGAAGGCGGCTGTCCATATGGCCGTAAGCTCCTCGGGGAGGCTCTATGTGGCCGACCGATCCGAGGAGGCCCCTGGGATATACATATACGATGTGTCCGACGACCGGCTCATAGCGGGTCCCGTTCCCACCGGACTTCCTCCGTTCTGCGTAGCGATCGTCGGGGTCCCCACGGCGGTCGCCGAGGAGGAACCCCTCCCCTTGGCTCCCTCGCTCGAGCTTCCCTTCCCCAACCCCTTCAACTCCCGAGCCTCGATCCCGTACGTGCTCGAAAGGGAAGCTCACGTCCACCTGGCGGTGTACGACGTGCTCGGCAGGAGGGTCAGGGTCCTCGTGGACGGGAAGCGGGCACGAGGTCGCTATGTAGCTCACTGGGACGGGAGGGACGACCGGGGTCGCCCCGTGGCGAGCGGGACCTACATAGTTAAGCTTCGGGCCGAAGGGAGGAGGTGGACCAGGCTGCTGTCCCTCGTAAGGTAGATGTTCGGTCC
>QNCW01000147.1 GCA_003645885.1 Candidatus Latescibacterota bacterium
CAAGGTGGACACGGACCAGGTTCTCTATCTTGACATCCGGGGGGACATCCGCCGATGCCACCTCCCTCAACTTCTTTCCCAAAGAGTCGAGCTTCTCGTGGATCAGGGATAGGAACAGGTCCTCCTTGTTCTTAAAGTACAGGTAAAGGGCTGCCTTGCTGAACTCCGCCTCCTGGGCGATCTCGTCCATGGTGGCCCCAGCGAAGCCCTTCCTTGCGAACACCCTGCCGGCGGCCTCCAATATCTCCCTTCTGTGGGCCTCCCTTTCCCTTTCCCTTCTGGTGGACATTTGACCGAATGGACGATTTTTTACTGACTGGTCAGTCAAAAAATATATGAAGATCTCCTCCCTTTGTCAAGTACTCTTTCTTGACTTGGCTCTCCAAGAATTGTTATATTGGAGCTATCGGTTTAAGGGACGCCTTTACAGGTTGGGAGGCATAAGATGAGGGCAAAGCATTGGCCTTGGTTAGGGAAAAGCTTAAGCTAAAGGAGGGAAGATGATAAGGATAGGGATCGTGGGCTCGGATAGCTCCCACGCCATAAGCTTCTCCAAACTCTGTAACAGGGAGGAGGAGCCGGGGCACTTGAGAGGGGCCAAGGTCCTCTACCTCTTCGGCTTCGACGAGGCACGCAATAGGGAAGTGGCCGAGGAGGGGGCGATACCCGAGATAGTCTCCGACCCTAAGGAGATGTTGGGGAAGGTGGACGCGGTCATGGTGGTGTTCAGGCACGGGGACCTCCATGCGAAGTACGCCCTACCCTTCATAAGGGCGGGGATCCCCACCTTCGTGGACAAGCCGTTTTCCATCAAGCCCTCGGACGCCAGGAGGATGATAGCGGCGGCGGAGAAGGCCCGCACCCCGATAACTTCCTACTCGACCTTGAGGTTCGCCACCAAGACCGTGAGGTTCATAAGGAGCCTGGAGGAGATAGCTCCGGTGACCGCAGGGGTGAGCGCGGGCCCTGCGGACAGGGAGAGCGAGTACGGGGGCATCTTCTTCTACGGGGTGCACGCTGTAGAGCTTATGCTCGCTACCTTCGGGACAGACGTTAAGTCCCTCCGGGCGGTCGAGCAGGGCAAGAAGGTCTTAGCGGCCGTGAAGTACGGGGACGGGAAGCTCGTAGCCCTCGAACTTTTGGGCGATGCGAAGCCCGGGTTCCACTTGGTCGCCTACGGCCAGGGCGCCAGGGCGCACGAGGTGGACACCTCTACCTGCTACAGGGAGGGGATGAAGGCGTTCTTAAAGATGGTCAGGACGGGGGAACCTCCGATACCGTACGACGAGATGCTCCTGAGCGTGGAGGTGCTCCAGGCCGTAGAGAGGTCCCTGCGCACCGGCAGGGAGGTGAGGGTGGGAGGATGATGGCGAGGAGGAGGGGCCTCCGTCCCGGGGGCCCCATCTCAAATCCGGCCAGGCTCCTGGCCCTCAGCTTCCTCGGGGTCATAATCATCGGGACCGCCCTCCTCATGCTCCCTCCTGCTACGAACGACGGGACCGGGGCCGACCTCCTCACCGCCCTCTTCACGGCGACTTCCGCTACCTGCGTCACGGGGCTCGTGGTCCAGGACACGGGGAGTTACTTCTCCTCCTTCGGCCAGGTCGTGATACTCTCCCTCATACAGATCGGGGCCTTGGGGATAATGACCTTTTCGAGCTTCGTGGCGTTGGCCTTAGGAAGGAGGCTCGGCATAAGGAGCAGGGCCGCCCTCCAGGAGGTCATGGACCAGCCCGACCCCAAGAGCCTTGTGGAGCTCGTGGAGTTCGTGGTCAAGATGACATTCTTGGCCGAGGCCTTGGGTGCGGTCCTGCTTGCGCTGAGGTGGCACGCATGGGGGTACAGTTGGCCGAGGGCTGCCTACCTCGGGATCTTCCACTCGGTGTCGGCCTTCTGCAACGCCGGGTTCTCCACATTCTCCGACAGCCTGGAGAGGTTCGGGGGGGACGCCTGGACGGTAGGGGTAATGGGCATCTTGATAATCTTGGGAGGTCTGGGGTTCCCGGTGGTCATGGAGCTCAAGAGGAAGGGGCCGCTTTCTGTCCACACTAAGCTCGTGCTCATCGTCACGGGGGTCCTCCTGGCCTCGGGGACGGGATGGTTCCTGTGGTTGGAATGGGGGAACTCTTTGAAGGATATGCCTCTGGGTCGGAAGATACTTTCCGCCTGGTTCCAGTCCGTGACCGCCAGGACCGCCGGGTTCAACACCGTGGATATAGGCTCCCTCAGGGGCGTCACCCTCTTCCTCCTCATGGTCTGGATGTTCGTTGGGGCGTCCCCCGGCGGGACCGGGGGTGGGGTCAAGACCACGACCTTAGGGATATTGATACTTTCGGTCAGGGCGGCCCTGAGGGGAAGGGGCGAGGTGGAGGCCTTCGGCAGGGCCATACCTCCGAGGTTGGTCTACAGGGCGGTGGCCATAGTTGTGGTGGGTCTGGGGGTCCTCGTGACCTTCGCTGCGCTGCTCCTGGCCACGCAGGAGGGGGGGCAGGTGGGGTTGATGTTCGAAGCGGCCTCCGCCTTCGGCACCGTAGGTCTCAGCACTGGGGTCACGCCGAACCTAACTCCCTTGGGGAGGGTCCTGGTGGTAGTGCTCATGTTCGCCGGGAGGCTCGGACCCCTGACCATAACCCTGGCCATAAGGGAGAGGCCTTATGAGGGCGGAAGGAGGCTGCCTTCTGCCAGGGTCATGACCGGATGAGATCGGTGAGGTACGTAGTCAGGTTCGACGAAAGGGACGCCCTGGACGCCCGGCTTGTGGGGAACAAGGCCAAGAACTTAGCGGAGCTTGCCAGGAGGGGCTTCCCAGTTCCCCGCTTCTTCTGCGTCACGACCCGTGCCTTCAGGGAGTTCGTGAAGTCCGCGGGCGTCGAGGGCCTCCCCCCCGAGGAGGCGAGGGAGGTCCTGGCATCCTCTCCCGTGCCCGAGCCCGTGGCCCTGGAGATAGCCGAGGAATACCGGCGATGGGGAGGGGTGGCCTCGGCCGTGCGCTCATCTGCCACGGGCGAGGACTCCCCGGAAGTGTCTTGGGCAGGCCAGCTCGATTCCTTCCTCGGGGTGGAGGGGCAGGAAGCGCTTCTGGAGGCCGTGAGGAAGTGCTGGTGCTCCCTGTGGAAGGAGAACGTCCTCGTATACTGTCGAAGGAAGGGGATACCGCACCACGAGGTCTCCTTGGGGGTCATAGTCCAGGAGATGGTGCGGGCCGAGCTTTCGGGGGTGGCCTTCACGGCCGATCCGGTCACGGGAGGGGAGGGGATCATAGTGGAGCCCGAGCTCGAAGGTAAGCTCCGGCAGGAGCTTACCGAGCTCCTCAGGGCGATAGAGGCTCACTACGGCTTCCCACAGGACGTGGAGTGGGCGTACGAGGGCGGAAGGTTCTACGTACTCCAGGCGAGGCCCATAACCACGGTAAGGCCCGTTTGGACCAGGGCCTTCTTCGACGAGAGGTTCCCGCATCCCGTATCCCCCCTCGGCTGGTCGGTCTTGGGCGACCTTGTAAGGAGGAGGGCATTCGTCGACCCCCTGAGGTACCTCGGGTACGAGGACCCGGATGAAGTAGAGATCTTCAGGCTCATAAGGGGGCGCCCTTACGTGCTCGTCGAGGTCTTCAGGGCCCTTTACAGGCACATCCCAAGGGTCCTCGCCCCGTACGACTGGGAGAGGTACTTCCCGGGCGGACGTCCCGAAGGGAGGCTCTACTTCCTGAGGCCGGGCCCTCCCCTCAGGAGGTTCCTGAGCCTGGTCCTAAGTTTCCTCAGGGACCACAACTGGATCCTGCCCCTCCACTACCTCAACTGGAGGGCATTCCTCAGGTGGTACGTAGAAAGGCTCGGGGAGGTAAGAAGGCTGGACCTCAAGGAGGCGTCGGACCGGGAGCTTACGGGGGCGATCGGGAAGCTCAGGCACATGGTGGACAGGTTCCTTAGGCTACACAGGTGGAGCATAACTTGGGCAGAGGTGCTCTGCGGGGTCTTAGGGAGGACTGTCGGGGACAGGAGCACCCTGCTTTCTCTCATCGTCTCCTTCGACAGGACCTCGAGGATGAACTACGCCATCTGGAGGCTCTCCAAGGAGGGGGGATCGGTAGGGGACCTCATAAGGGCGTACGGCCACAGGGCGGGCAGCCTGGACATATCCTTCCCAACTTGGGAGGAGGACCCGGGTTTCCTGCTCGGCGTCGTGGAATGTGCCGGGGACTTCGACCTCGAGGGGAGGATGAGGGAGGCCCTAAGGAGGAGGGACGAGGCGCTGAGGGCAGCCTCGGCGAGGTTGGGACCGCCCTCCCGTGCGCTTCTGAGGCTGCTCCTTTCGTGGACCAGGAGGATGGTGCTGCTCCGGGAGGAGCAGAGGTTCTACTGGCAGATGGCCATGGCCGAGATGAGGAAGGTCTTTCTGGAGTTCGGAAGGAGGTTCGTAGAAAGGGGCATCCTGGACGGGCCCGAGGACATCTTCTTCCTCAGGTTGGAGGAGTTCCGCAGGGCGCTCGATGGCGGGGGTCCGGACCTGAGGGGGAAGGTAGCGGAGAGGAAGAGGCGTAAGGAGGAGGACGAGAGGGTCCTCCCACCGCAGTTCGTGGTCGGGTCAGCTCCCTTGGAGGTAGGGCCCGCCCAGGGGGGGAAGGTCCTGAAGGGGATGGGGATAAGTCCCGGAAGGGCCGAAGGAAGGGCGTGGATCGCTCCGGACCTGAGGGACATCCCCCGTGCACCGGAGGGGGAGGTATTGGTCACCACGAGCGTGGACCCGGGCCTGACCCCCGTGCTCATCACCGTCTCCGGGCTCGTGCTCGAGACCGGGGGGGCGCTCTCGCACGGGGCCATAGTTGCCAGGGAGCTCGGGGTGCCCGCTGTGGCTGGGGTCGAGGGCGCATCGAGGCTCATACCCCAGGGGGCGAGGGTGGCCGTGGACGGGGACAGGGGTGAAGTGGTTCTAATAGAGTCCCCGAGATGAGGTTGCTGTCGTGCCTGGACAGGTGCGCTCTTTTGGGCTTCGACCTCTGGGAGTTCTCGCTTTCGAGCTTCTTCCGCAGGTACGGCTGGGTCTTCCTCTTCAGGATCGTCTTTAAGCATCCCCTCAGGACCTTCTCGGGCCTCCTGAAGTACACGAGGTGGAGGAGGGGGGTCCGGGACCACGACGAGGTCCTCCGCCTCGGCGCCTCCTCCGAGGTCGGGAAGGGATGGCTCGTGGGGCTCGGGTTCTGCATGAAGCCCCTGGACTGCCCCTCGGGGAGGTTCAACCACGACTGCGCCCTGCTCTCCTCGGGGGAGGCGAAGGAGCCCTGTATAGGCTGCAGGATAGGGGAGGTGGGGATGAGGGCCCTGAAGTGCGGGGCGGACGTCTATATAATGACCTCCTCGGAGGACGTGGTGTACCACATGTTCGTACCCATGTTGGAGGGGAGGTACAGGAACGTCCTGCTCTTCCTCTGTCCTTATACCTCCAAGGTCATGGCCCTCCCGCTCCTCATATGCGGGGTGGGAGGGATGATAGTCAGGTACTGCTCCGGGTACTGCAAGGATTACCGTGACTTCTTACGGGCGGACAGGGGCGAGAAGCCCGAGCAGACCGATATATCCCCCTCGTCGGAGGAGATGGTAGAAAGGTGGCTCGGGGGCTGAAGGAACGTCCGTTGCGTGGAGGGCGGTTTCGGGTTATATTTAGAAAGTTCAACTTTCTAACGAGGGAGGGGTTCGGATGCCTTTGGTAAAGATTAAAGGGAAGTACCAGATAACCCTTCCGGTGGAGGTCAGGAGGAAGCTCAACCTTGAGGTCGGAGATTACTTAGAACTTGAGGAAAGGGACGACGCCATAGTCCTAAGGCCGGTGGCCATCGTGGACAAGAAGGAGAGGGAGGCCTGGGAGAAGCTCAGGAAGGTATTGACCCGGGTACACGAGAAGGTGGGGGATGTGCCTGAGA
>QNCW01000148.1 GCA_003645885.1 Candidatus Latescibacterota bacterium
GCGAAGGCCGCCACCTCCCTGTACTGTGCGAGGTCGAGCTTGAGCCTACCCGCCACCTGCTTCATAGCCCTTATCTGCGCGTCCCCTCCGACCCTCGAGACCGAAATCCCCACGTTTATGGCCGGCCTTATTCCAGCGTAGAAAAGGTCGCTCTCCAGATATATCTGTCCGTCGGTTATCGAGATGACGTTCGTGGGGATGTATGCTGATATGTCCCCTGCCTGGGTCTCTATTATGGGGAGAGCGGTGAGCGAGCCTCCCGTCCCTGGAACCTTCCTGACCTCGTGCCCCGGCATGCTCCTCACCTTCTCCATGGCCTCCCTGAGCCCCTCCTCCCTCTCGTACACCTTGCCGTCCACGCCCTCCGTTAGCTCGGGAGGGGCGCCCTCGGGGACGATTATGTACTTCTCGGCAAGCTTAGCGGCCCTCTCTAAGAGCCTCGAGTGCAGGTAGAATATGTCCCCCGGGTAGGCCTCCCTTCCTGGTGGCCTCCTTAAAAGCAGGGAGACCTGACGGTACGCCCAGGCGTGCTTCGAAAGGTCGTCGTATACCACGAGGGCGTGCATCCCCCTGTCCCTGAACCATTCGCCTATCGTCGCTCCAGCGTAGGGAGCTATGTACTGGAGGGGCGCGGGCTCCGAGGCAGTGGCGCTTACGACCACGGTGTAGTCCATAGCGCCGTGTTCCCTAAGGATGTGCACTATCCTGGCCACGGTGGAGTTCTTCTGGCCTATGGCGACGTATATACAATAGACGTCGGAGTCCTTCTGGTTTATTATCGTGTCCACAGCTATGGCCGTCTTCCCGGTCTGCCTGTCCCCTATTATGAGCTCCCTCTGGCCCCGGCCTATGGGTATCATGGAATCTATCGCCTTTATCCCGGTGTACAGTGGCTCCTTGACCGGCTGGCGGTATATGACCCCGGGGGCCTTCACCTCTATCGGGCGGGTCTCCTTGGCCTCCACGGGCCCCCCTCCGTCCAAGGGACGGCCGAGTGGGTCTATGACCCTCCCCAGGACCTCCTCACCTACCGGGACCTCTAATAGCCTTCCGGTGCGCCTGGCTTCGTCGCCCTCCCTGACCTCCGCTTCGGAGCCGAAGAGGATGCATCCTACCTCGTCCTCCTCCAAGTTCAGTGCCACCCCGAAGACATCGTCCGAAAACTCGACCAGTTCCCCGGCCATAACTTTGTCCAGTCCGTAGACCCTGGCTATGCCGTCGCCCACATATGTGACTATGCCCACCTCCGCCGTGTCCAACCTTCCACGGAACTCCCTGAAGGCCTCCTCCAAGGCCTCCCTTATCTCCTCGGCCTGGACCATAATCCACCCCCTATAGGGAAATCTCCTCAGATGCGACTTCCCTCAGAAGTCTCTCCAAATTTCCCTTCAGACTCGCATCTATCCTCCGACCCTTGCCCTCTATAACTAGGCCTCCTAAAAGTTCGGGGTCAACCTCCCATGAGATCAGGAGGTTCGGCCCCCAATGTGACCTCACCCTCTCCTCCACCAGGGCCTTAGTCCCGTCCTTCAGCGGGAAGGCCGACCTCACCCTCACCCTGACCCTGCCCACCGCCTCGTCAACCAGCCTTCGGTATTGCTCAACTATCTCCTTTAATAACCTGAACTTCCTTCTTGCGCCAAGCTCACCGAGGAGCTCCTTCGTCGCCCCCGAAAGGCCGAAGCGCTCCGCCAGGCTGCGCAGGAGGTCCTCCCTTCCTTTGAAGGTCGGATGGTCCAGCTTGCGGACGAGCTCCGGTCCCAGGGCGTCGGCCAAGGCCTCGAGCTCCTCCCCGGCACGCTCCACCTCCCCGGAGGCCTCCGCCAGCCTCAGGAGCTTGAGGGCGTATCTTTTGCTCTGACGACGGGGCATCTCAGTTCCACCCCGATATGTACTCCCTCAATATCTCCTCGTGGTCCTCGGGGGATAGCTTCTTCTTCAGTATCCTCCCCGCCAGGAGCACGGAAAGTTCGGCCGCCTCCCTCCTCAGCTCCCTCCTGACCTGCTCCGCCTGGGCTTCGAGCTCCCTCTGGGCCCCTCGGAGGAAGCCCTCGGCCTGCCTCTTAGCCTCCTCCCTTATGCGCCTGGCCTCCTCCTGTGCGGCAGCCACGGCCTTGTCCACTATGCCCCTGGCCTGGGCCCTCGCCTCCTGGAGGGCTATTTCCCCCTGCTTCCTGAGCTCCTCGGCCTCCCTCATCTTCTCCTCCGCCTCCCTTATGGCCCCCTCCACCTTCCTTCCCCTTTCGTCCAAGAAGCGTGTGAGGGGCCCCCAGAGGAGTTTCTTGAGGATGTAGACCAATATCAGGAAGTTGATGATGGTGAGGAGGGTGGTAGCGTTAAGGCTGATCATGCCCTCTCCTATTTCGCTGCCACGAATATGAGCAACAGGGCTATAACCAGGGAATATATCCCCGTGGACTCCGAGACCGCCTGGCCTATGAGCATGGTCCTCGTGAGGAGCCCGGCCTGCTCTGGGTTCCTGGATATGCCCTCACAGGCCTTCCCGGCCGCGAACCCCTCCCCCACCCCGGGGCCTATGGCTCCGAACCCCATGGCTATACCGGCACCCAAGAAGGCAGCGGCCCTTATAAGTTCCGCTCCGGTTATCCCTTCCATCTCTCCCCTCCTTTCACCTTATGACCATAAGATCAGGACAAGTTTGAAGGCTGTGGATTATCCCTTTCTCCTTATCCCGACTATCGCCGAAAGTATGGCCAGGAAGAGGGCGAGCTTGAAGGCTGTGAACCAGGATATGCTCCTGGCGACCAACCCCTCCCGCACGGCCCCGGGGAAGAGCCCGGGAACGGTCCAAGCCCAGAGCCATTTGACGACGAAGGGGACGAGGACGAGGTATGCTACTAAGAGGAACAAGCTCAAAGGCAAGAACGGCAACCGTATCCAAAACCTTCTCATCCTCCCCCCACCACGAATATAAGGAGGAGGGCTATCACCAAGGAGTACACCGCTGTGGACTGGGAAACGGCCTGACCTATGAGCATGGTCCTTGTAAGTAACCCCGAAAGCCTCGGCTGCCTCCCTATGCCCTCGCAGGCGCTCGCTCCCGCTATCCCGGCTCCCACCCCAGGCCCTATCCCTCCCATGCCCATAGCTATACCGGCTCCAAGGGCCACGGCGAACTGTAGAAGCGGGGGGCCCGCCACCGAGCCGAACACGAGGACGAAGGCCACCAGGAGCCCGAATATCCCCGATGTCTCGGCCACGGCCTGGGCTACGAGCATGGTGCGGACTACCTGGTCCGCGGCGGCGGGCTGTCTTGCTATGGCCCCGTTGGCGTGGTGGGCGCAGAGCCCTTCTCCCACCCCCGAGCCCATCCCTCCGAACCCGACGGAGATACCTGCCCCCAGCAACCTCGCTATCATCCCCAGGTCCATCCCCTCTCCTCAGTCGCTCACTGCGACGGCAGTGTATGCTAAAGCCAGCATGGTGAAGACGAAAGCCTGTATCGTCCCAACGAAGAGCCCGAAGAAGAGGTTTAGGCCCACGGGAAGTAGGACGTACCTCACCAGGGCCGACACCACAAGGAGTATTATGGCCCCCCCCATGATGTTCCCGAACAGACGGAACGCCAGGGACACCCCCTTGGCCATCTCGCCTATTATGTTCAGGGGAAGCATTGGAGGGAAGGGCTGCAGATAACCCTTTATGTACTTCTTCAGTCCCTTCTTCCTGATGGCGGACGTGTGCACCATGGTGAGCACGACGAGCATACATCCGACGGGTACGTTCAGGTCCCTCGTCGGCTCCTCGAGACCTGGAACGACCCCTATTATGTTGGAAAGCCACAGAAACAGGAAGAGGGAACCTATCCACGGAAGGTACTCCCTGCTCTTCTCCGGCCCGAGGGAATCGCCCAAAGTGTCGGTCACGAGGCTCTGGAAGAACTCCGTTAAAAATTCGAAGGTGGCCTGGAGCCTTCCGGGGACCTCCCTGAGCCGGGAGCGAACCAGCAGGGCCGCCCCTATCCAGATCCCCATGACGAGCCAGCTCATCACCGCCGTGCGGGAGTTTATAGTAAGTTCGTGTCCTCCGAGCGAGAACCTCCACTGGGGTATGGGTCCTATCTCTATCTCAGGTTTGGCCTTCAAGGCCAAAGCCACCTCCAAGGCCAAAACTCCGACCAAGCCCAACAGGAGCTTACGCCGTCCGGTCATAACGGTCCCCCCGAGCTAATGCGAACTTCCAGATGTAGACCCCGGCCTGTACGGTGAGTAGCCCGCATATGGTGGCCAGGGGATCGAGGTCGGTCTTGGTGAGAAGCAGGACCAGGGCCAATATGAGCGCACCGTACCTCAGGAAGTACCTTCCCGCGGCGTATCCCCTGGCCCTCCCCTGGGGGATGGTGGCGGCCCTGAAGACCTCCTGAGCCATGATCCGGAAGTTGGCCATGCTGAGCAGGGAGCCGACCCAGAACCCGAAGGCCACCTCCGGACGCCTCATCAGACTTAAAAGCACGAGCCCCACCACAAGGCCCAACCCCGAGGCACATCCCAAGATCTCGTACATAGCCCTCCTGGCCTCCGGGAAGGTCCCCGTCATATAGCCCCCGAGCTTTTAAGGAGCCTGTACACGCAGAAAAATCCGGCCCCTACCCCCGAGAGTATCCCTAAGACCACGAAGGCTCCCCCCCCTCCTACCCTCCCTTCCAAGAACAGGCCCAGCAGCAACCCCAGGGCTACGGCGGACGCCATGATCAGCCCCAGTTGGGATATGAGCCCGAAATATTTCAGCACATCCCGCCATTGGGAGCCGTAAGGTTCCCTACTTCTTCCCCTCATCACCTGTCTTCGCCTCCGGAGCCCCGCTCGTGCAGTTCCCCTTGAAGACGGCCCCCTCCTCCACCACCAGGAGCCTCGTCCTCAGGTCTCCGATGACCGAAGCGCTGGACTGAAGGACCACCTTGTGGGATGCGTCCACGGAACCCTGCACCTTCCCGCCCACCACGACCTCCTTCGCCTGGATGTCCGCCTCGACCACCCCTTCCTCCCCTATTACCAAAAGGCCCGAGCATTTCAATTCCCCCTTCACCCTTCCGTCCACCCTGATGCTGTTCTCCACCGAGAGCTTTCCTTCGACCTCGGAGCCTTTGCCTATAAGCGTGTTTATGGCTCCTACATCGTTCTTCGGCATCCTGCCCTCCGTGCGTTTGTCTTTGCCTTTGGAAGAGTCTTAGAAAATAGCAATATATCCTCCCGATGTCAATACCCCCGGTTCGAAAACCCTTGACAGAGGAAGGATATCACAGTACATTGAACCCGGATCGTCAACGGAGAGGGGCTCAGATGCATCAGAGGATCCTGGAGATAGTGGTATTTCTGGCCGACGAGCTCAACCGCAGGGGCGGGGAGCTGAAGGACATAGCTAAGCTCTCGGACGACCTTCGTCGCCAGGGATATACCGAGAACGAGATCAGCGCGGCGCTTTCCTGGCTGTTCGAAAGGCTCGAGGAGGGCAGGAGGTGGGAAGGAACTACATATTCCGGCGTCAGGGTGCTCCACGAGGTGGAGCGGAGGGTTCTGTCCCCGGAGGCGTACGGGTACCTCCTCCAGCTCAGGGCCTTGGGCCTTATAACCCCCGGACAGATGGAGGCCACGATAGAGAGGGCCATCATGACCGGGGCCGGCAGGGTGGACAAGGAGGACATAAAAGCTTTGGTCGCATCCCTGCTCTTCGGCGAGGGCGTGGACGGCGGTGAGACGCTACATTGAGGTGGGATATGGGGAAATCTTTGGTCATAGTTGAGTCTCCGGCCAAGGCCAAGACCATAAACAAATTCTTAGGGAAGGGTTACGATGTGAGGGCCTCCATGGGCCACATCTGCGACCTCCCTGAAAAGGAGCTCGGGGTGGAGGTCCACGA